>JAFRXK010000062.1 GCA_017442865.1 Lachnospiraceae bacterium
CGCGCTGAGAGAGAGTCTATCGAAAGTTCAAAGAGCAGTATTAACGAGCAGATAGACGAGGTTGATGACAGGATAACCCGCATGGAGGAGGTTGTCGAAAAGGATAATGCTGCCATTGATGAGCTTAATGAGGCGGTAGAATTAAGCAAGGAGCTTATTTACAATGCCATGAGCGAGAAGGCGGGACTGGACGCCAGAATGCAGCATTATGAGACACTTCGCGAGCAGAATCAGGCAAGAAAGCAGGAGCTTTCACAGAAGCTTGGCAGATTCAAAGAGGAATCTGATGCCCAGAAAAAGCAGATATCAGAGCTTAAAGCAGAAAAAAAGCGTATTGCGGATGCTATGGCAGAGCTTAGTTCAAAATCAGAATCGCTTTCAAAGCAGAGAGAGGATTTAAGAGCGCAGTCTTTTGAATTATCATCAGCCTATGATGCAAAGAAGGACGAGTATAATAAGCTTAATACAAGATTAGAGTCATTACGTAATATCGCTGAAAGATATGAGGGCTACGGAAACAGTGTCAAACGTGTCATGGAAGCACGTGAAAAATTCGATGGTATAATAGGCGTAGTTGCAGATTTGATTGAAGTGCCGTCAAAATATGAGACAGCAATTGAAACTGCACTGGGAGCTGCAATTCAGAACATTGTAACAAAAAATGAAGCAACAGCAAAAAAAGCAATCGAATATTTAAAGACAAACAAGTTCGGAAGGGCAACCTTCCTGCCGCTTACCGGCATAAACGTTAAGGGTGAGTTTACAAAGCCGCAGGCACTTGATGAAAAGGGCGTAGTAGGGCTTGCAGACAGTCTGGTAAGCGTTAAGGGCGATTACAGCGGGCTTGTTAAGCATTTGCTTGGCAGGATTGTTGTTGTGGATGAAATAGACAATGCCATTGCAATCTCCAAGAAATATCAGCAGTCGTTAAAGCTTGTTACATTAGAGGGGGAGCTGTTTAATCCGGGCGGCGCGATATCAGGCGGTGCGTATAAGAACAGCAGCAATCTTCTCGGAAGAAAAAGAGAGCTTGAGGAGCTTGAGGGCGCAAAGAAGGCGGCAAAGGAAGAGCTTACAAGGCTTGAGGTCAGCCGGGATGAGAATAGAAAGCTTACAGAGAAGGTGAAGGGTGAGCTTGCCGAGAATTCATCACTTCTCCAGAGCTTAAGAATAAATGAAAGCAGGGTGCAGGTGCAAAGCAGTGCTGCTGAGCAAAGAAGCAGGGAGCTTATGGAGCAGCAGGCTGATATAAGCAAGGAAACGCAGCTCATAAAAGAGCAGCTTGTTACAATTGAGCAGAGCAAGGGCGACCTTAAGGATTCCACAAAGCTTGTTGATGTTAAGAGCAAGGATGCGGAAAAGGAATTAAAGAAGCTCGAAAAGAAGCTTGAGACTGCAACTGAAAAAAGAGATGAGCACCAGCTCGCACTTGAAAATTTAAAGCTTGAGTTTGCAAATCTGTCGCAGAAGGACTCATTTATCATGGAGAACATGGAAAGAGTAGATAAGGAGACAGAGAAGCTTGAGAGTGAAGCTGCTGAGATAAAGGCGGGAATTGATTCTTCAAACAAGGCAATAGAAGAAAAGAATGAACATATTGTAAGCCTGAATAAGCGGATTGCCGATGCAAAGGCATCAATAGACGGTCTGAGCCTTCAGGTTGAATCGCTCACAAAGCAGAGAGATGAAAAGAGCGTAGAGAAGAATAAGTATTTTGACAAGAGAGAAGAGATAAGCACACAGATTAATACTCTTGAAAAAGATAAGCTTCGTCTTGAAGCCCAGCTTGAAAAGCTGACAGAGCAGCTTGACAGATATGTTGAATATTTGTGGAATGAATACGAGATGACTCCTTCGGAGGCAGAAGCCTTTGAACCGCGTCTTGAGGCTTCATTAACTGAGATAAAGAAAAAGACAAATGAATTAAAGCAGGCGATAAAGGCACTTGGCGCGGTAAATGTCAATGCTATCGAGGATTTTAAAGAGGTTTCGGAAAGATATTTCTTTATGAAGACTCAGCATGAGGATTTGATAAAAGCACAGGAAAGCCTGTTGGGTATTATTGCAGAGCTTGACGAGGGCATGAGAAAGCAGTTCAATGAGAAGTTTGCAGATATCCAGAAGGAGTTCGACAAGGTATTTAAGGAGCTTTTCGGCGGTGGACAGGGAAGCCTTGAGCTTGTTGAGGGCGAGGATGTGCTTGAGGCAGGCATCCAGATTATTGCACAGCCGCCTGGAAAGAAGCTTCAGAACATGATGCAGCTTTCGGGTGGAGAAAAGGCGCTTACCGCAATCTGTCTGCTGTTTGCAATCCAGAATTTAAAACCGTCACCATTCTGTCTGCTTGACGAGATAGAGGCAGCACTTGACGATTCAAATGTTACAAGATACGCAGAATATCTTGCTAAATTAAAGGCAAATACACAGTTCATCGTAATAACACATCGTAGAGGCACAATGATTATTGCCGACAGACTGTATGGTATTACAATGCAGGAGAAGGGCGTGTCTACACTTGTATCCGTTGATTTGACGGATGAAAAGTTTTTGCAGGATAATGATGAAAAGAAATAGTTTTCAGCGTTATTTTGCGTTACATATATATTTTAGGAGGTAACGCATGGGAGAAAAGAAGGGCTTTTTTAAAAGACTTGCCGAGGGTCTCAGCAAGACCAGAAATAATATAGTTGCCAGCGTTGACAATATTTTTAGTGCATTTTCATCAATTGATGATGATTTTTATGAGGAGCTTGAGGAAACCCTTATCATGGGTGATTTGGGCGTTCACACTACGGATGCCATTATCGAGGATTTAAAGGAAAAAGTCAAGGAATACAAGATTAAGAAGCCGGCAGAATGCAAGGAGTTCTTAATTCAGAGCATTAAAAATCAGATGGATATAGGCGATAGTGCTTATGATTTTGAAAAACAGAAGTCGGTTATACTTGTAATAGGTGTTAACGGAGTAGGAAAGACTACGTCCATAGGAAAGCTCGCAGGACAGTTTAAGAATGAAGGCAAGAAGGTTATTTTAGCTGCGGCTGATACCTTCAGGGCGGCTGCAATCGACCAGCTCGGACAGTGGGCAAACAGAGCGGGCGTGGAAATGATTTCACAGCAGGAGGGCTCAGACCCTGCCGCAGTTGTTTATGATGCTGTTGCAGCGGCAAAGGCGCGTAAGGCTGATATACTTATCTGCGATACTGCCGGAAGACTTCATAATAAGAAGAACCTTATGGAGGAGCTTCGCAAAATCAACAGGATTATTGATAAGGAATACGGCGACGCATATAAGGAGACACTTGTAGTACTTGACGGAACTACGGGACAGAATGCTTTAGAGCAGGCAAAGCAGTTTCGTGAGGTTACGGATATTTCGGGCATTATTCTTACAAAGCTTGACGGAACAGCAAAGGGCGGTATTGCAGTGGCAATACAGGCGGAGCTTGGAATCCCTGTCAAGTATATCGGAGTAGGCGAGAAGATAGAAGATTTACAGAAGTTTAATGCCGATGACTTTGTAAATGCTTTGTTTGAGGTCGATTTAGGAAAAGATAACGAGTAGGTCATTTATAATTATTTATACTGCCGGACAATGGCGGAACGGAGAAATGTATGTATACACTTGAAAAATTTGAAGAGGCTTCTGAAATCGTTCAGAATATTACAAGCGAGACAAAGCTTATATACAGCAGGTATTTCAGCGAGCAGACAGGTAATAAGGTATATTTTAAGCCTGAAAACATGCAGAACACAGGTGCATATAAGGTAAGAGGAAATTATTATAAATTAAGCAAGATGAGTGCTGCCGATAAGGAAAAAGGCGTGATTACTGCCTCGGCAGGCAATCATGCCCTCGGAATTGCATACGCTGCTAAAAAGCTTAGTGTTGATGTTACAATAGTAATGCCTGCAACCATGCCGCTGTCAAAGGTTCATAAGGTTGAGAATTACGGTGCAAATGTAATATTAAACGGCAATTGCTTTGAGGAGTCATATGAGTATGCGTCAAGACTTGCCAAGGAAAAGGATATGCCTTTTATTCATCCTTTTAATGATTTAGAGGTTTCAATAGGCAACGGAACTATTGCCATGGAGATATTCAAGGAGCTTCCGACTGTTGACTATATACTGGTTCCGGCAGGCGGCGGCGGACTTTTAGCCGGAGTTGCAACTCTTGTCAGAATGCTTAATCCTAAGATTAAGGTTATAGGAGTGCAGCCATCGGGTGCAAACTGCATTCAGGAGTCATTAAGAAGAGGTGAGCCTGTAATGCTTGACAGAATCAGCACGATTGCGGACGGAGTTGCCGTAAAAGCGCCGGGCGAAGCGCTTTTCCCTTACATTAAGGAGAATGTTGATGATATAATTACTGTTGAGGACCATGAACTTATAGTTGCATTCGTTGATTTGGTTGAGAATCACAGAATTATAGCTGAAAATGCAGGACTTTTGACAATAGCTGCCTTAAGACATCTGGACATTAAAAACAAAAAGGTAGTGTCGATTATCAGTGGAGGTAATATGGACATTATTACCTTATCATCAACAGTGCAGCATGGACTTGCCATGAAGGACAGAGTATTTACAGTTTCGATACTTTTACCTGATATGCCGGGTGAGCTTGTTAAGGTTGCTACCATTATTTCAGAACTTAAGGGAAATGTTATTGAGCTTGAGCACAATCAGTTTGTAAGCGTCAACAGAAATGATGCTGTTGAGCTTAAAATTACTATGGAGGCTTATGGTACCCAGCATAAGAACAAAATATTTGAAGAACTGGTCAAGAAGGGATACCGCCCGAAAATTGTATAATATACGGAGGTGTTAAAATGACGGATATTCAGTCATTAATTCAGGAATATAAGATAACAGGCAGTAAGGATGTGTTCAGAAAAATAATTGATTCAATTATTAAGATAGATACATTGTGGGCTCCGATATCACAGCACACAAAGAGTGTATATGTAGAGATAAACAACAATCTGCCAACAGCATATATATTTACAAATCAAAGCTATTGCGAAGAATTCAGAGAGAGACTTTCGGGCGCAATGCTGCTTGTAAGGACGGTAAACAACCCGTCAAGCTTAAGACTTCAGATGTTCAGCGATTTCTTCAGGCTTGGAATCCAGAAGGTCGTTATCGATTACGGTCATGTATATCAGGAAATCCTGATGAGTGATATAATTAAGGAAAATGACCCTCCACAGGGACAGCCTAGAAAGCCTGTTAAGAATCCGGAGCTTATGGTGGCTGCAAATTTATTTGTTCAGGAGATGAGCAGGAGAAATGCAGCGCCGCAGCTTAGACAGAAGCTTATAGAAGAGGTTAAAAAGGGCGAATTTTTAGTGCCTGCAAATAACAATGTGAAATATGATGAGACAGGAAGAATTGAAAACGGAACTCCGATAACCTTTCAGATAATCAAGAATAATTTAGGACAGAATTTTATACCGGTATATACTGATGTTATAGAGTTCAGAAAGTTTGACCAGAAGGGCGAGTTTGCAAGCATTATTGTGCCGTTTGCGGGTATAAAACCGCTGCTTGCACAGGCTGAGGGAATTATAATCAATCCACAGGGCGTGAATATTCCGCTGAATCTTCAGGTTAATGAAAACAAGCCAATGCCTCAGGATTCAAATAGTGCGGCCAACAAACCAAAGCCGCAGGATATTACCGGTTCGATAGACAGGCAGCTGGCTAATGCCCTAAAGGATGACGGACAGACAGGCGGCTATGACGAGGAATATACCATGTCTGATGATAAGCTGTCACAGGAGATGCTTGATGAGGCTGCAGAATTTTTAAAGAGTCAGAAGAGTGTAAGAAGTGCGTATGCAAGAGCAATTAACAGAAACGGCAGACAGGGCTGCTTATACGTAGTGGATTTTGATGGCGACAGCATAGCACTTTATCAGGGCCTTGTGATGATTTCCGCAAAATATGTGGGCGCATTGCAGGTGGAGATGAAGGAGCTTGATACTCCTGAGGGCAAGCATGGTATAGAAGGAACAGCACCGTTTTATAAAGCGTAAGTTTAAATAATATTGCTGTAATATAAAGAGTAAAGCTCAAAAAACAGAGCGATTTTACAAAGAGTATATTTGGAGGATTTATTATGGCAGATATCAGTGCTATGTCATTTGATGAAGTTGAACTGCTTGCAAAAGCCGGAGATACGAATGCGCTAGTGAATGCAGGCGTGAGGCTTTGGGAGGGCGAAGGCGTAGAAAAGAACGCTGCCAGGGCAATTGAATATTTTGATAAGGCTGGAGAGGCTGGCAACCCGCAGGCATTTTATCTTCTTGGCATGATATATCTTGGAGATGATGAGTATATTGACCTTAAGAAGGCTGTTAAAAATTTTGAAAAAGCCACAGAGCTGAATTTTGCTCCGGCTATGACGGAGCTGGCGGTCATGCTGCTAAATGGCGACGGCGTGGAGAAGGACCAGCAAAGAGCCGCAAAGCTGCTGATTACAGCGGAAAAGCTCGGTGATGAAAGGGCTGTCGAGCTTTTGGAATCCACCCAGGAGGGCTGCTTTGATGGCGGCGAAGTTTTTGCGGGAGTCGAAGAAATTGTTGAAAATTCAAATGATTTCTGTACAAAGGTCTTTTATAAAAGGCTGTTTGGAAGGGAAAGAAGATATGAAATATGGTATGAAAAATATGCCTTGCCTATACGCGTAGGATATCTTTATCTCAGATACAGAACCTCGGATGCATTTAACAGGGAGAGATTTCAGGACGCGCTTAATATGCTGGCTGTAAGCGAGATAGAAAATCGAGGTATCGGAAAGACTGATGCAGAGCTTCAGCTAAGAAATAATATTATAGAGCTTTACCAGACTGACGATGCTTTATTTAATAATTTTTATTCGCTGGGCATGGTAAACAGCTTCGGTGATGCAGTTAATATCTGCTTAAGCATTATGATGGACAGCATTCCGGATGAGGACCATCATAAAGAAGAGAAAACTATAATGACAGAGCTTAGAAAGACGTTCTATGACAAGGAGAGCAAATGAAACGTATAGCTAAATTTGAAAAGGTAAGTAAAAGTCAGTTTGAAAAGGACTGGAAAGATACATTTGCAGGTGAGGGCGATTTGTGGGAGCAGGTTTATGAAAGCATAAAGCTTCCGAGGAGGGCGACCTCAGGTTCGGCAGGCTATGATTTCTTTACAACTCATGATTTGGAGCTTGCTCCGGGCGAGACTATAAAGATACCGACCGGCATAAGGGCATGGATGGAGGAAGGCTGGGTATTGAAGATATACCCGAGAAGCGGTCTGGGCTTTAAATTCAGACTCCAGCTTAACAATACTGTCGGCATAATTGACAGCGATTATTATAATGCGGCGAATGAGGGACACATTTTCATAAAGATAACCAATGACAGCAATGAGGGCCGGAAGCTTTCCATGAAGGCAGGAGAAGCATTTGCCCAGGGCTTATTCATTGAATACGGAATTACATTTGATGATGAGTGTCAGGCAGAGAGAAAAGGCGGATTTGGAAGTACAAGCGGAACAATTTAGCGAGTATTGAAAGGACAAGAAGATGTCACATATCAGACTAAAAAAAGCATTAATTTTTCCGGTGCTGATTCTTGCATTGGTTTTAGCGGCAGGATGCTCGGGCAGAGCGGAAAAATATAATGAACAGGGACTGGAGTATTATAATAGCGGAGATTACGATGCTGCGATAGGTGCATTTGATGAAGCGATATCCATAAACGGGCGTAACACCGAATATTATCTTAATAGAGGCTTTGCACTGATGGCAAAGGGAAATTATGATGCGGCGGCTGACAGTATAAACAGCGCATTAACATTAAGACCCGATTCAAAATATGTTCTCAGGGCAGAAGGTATATTGTATTATTATACAGGAAAATATGACGAGGCAATTTTGTGCTTTAACAGATGCCTTAATATGACCGAAAACAGAGTTGATGATTTGGGCTTTGACGTTGTTAAATATAAGGCGGCTGCACAGATATCCGCAGGGTATACAAAGGAAGCTGTAGATACTTATACAAAGCTTATCAATACTCAGACCGACAAGGCAAAGTACTATTATTGGAGAGCAATGGCGCATATCCGGAATCAGGATGAAGCCTCAGCGGTTGAAGACTTTAGAAATTATATTTATGCAGACGGAGGCTATGAGGCTTATCTTTATGCATACAATGAGCTTGAAAATTCAGGTTATCCAGATAGTGCGAGAGCACTGGCTGCTGAAGCGTTAAGCATCGCCGGTGACAATGCATCGGAATTGAAATACAGGGGTATTATTTATTATATTCTTGGCGATTATAATAATTCAGTTACTGAATTTCAGAAGATTGAAGAGGATGAGAAAAATGCAGAAATCTGCATTTACGAGGGTATGGCGTTTGAAGCAATGGGAGACCTTAATAATGCTTCTGATTTTTATGAGCAGGCAGTTAAAAAGGGCGGAAGCGATGCAGTTCTCTTTTATGATATAGCCTTGTGTAATATGAATCTCGGACATTATGATGAAGCATCATATTATACGGAGAGAGGCATTCAGATATGCGGAGAGGATATGAAGGAGAAAATGATGCTCCTTGATATCATTTGTAAGGAGTATGCGCATAAATATGCAGATGCAATAGAAAGTGTTAACAAATATATAGAAATGTTTGGCTCCTCTGATGATTTGGAGCATGAGCTTGCATTTCTTAGAACACGAACGGAGTAGATATATTGATAGAATTAGCTGACATTAAAGAACAGGTAATACTTCTTGCTGTAAGCAAGGGTGATAATGATGATACGGAATCATCCTTAAATGAGCTTGAAGAGCTTGTTAAAACTGCGGGGGCAGAGACAATTTGCAAGGTCATACAGAACAGGGAAAGAGTACACAATACATCATATCTGGGCACAGGCAAGCTTATTGAAGTGAAGGAGCTTATTGCAATGTATGACGCTACAGGCGTGGTTTGTGATGACGAGCTTTCACCGGTTCAGTTAAGAACTCTTGAGGAAGTACTGGATACCAAGGTTATGGACAGAACCATGGTAATACTTGATATATTTGCAATGAGAGCCATGTCAAGGGAAGGAAAGCTTCAGGTAGAGCTTGCACAATTAAGATACAGGGCGGCAAGACTGGTCGGCATCAGAAGCTCGCTTTCAAGGCTCGGCGGCGGTATAGGCACAAGAGGTCCGGGCGAGAAAAAGCTTGAGATGGACAGACGTCTTATCCATGAAAGAATTTCATCTTTAAAGGCTGAGCTGGAAGAGGTAAAGAGACACAGGGAGGTAATGAGGCAGAAAAGAAGCAAAAATTATATCCCGGTTGCTGCAATTGTAGGCTATACAAATGCAGGCAAATCTTCACTTTTAAACAGGCTGACGGACGCAGATGTTTTGTCGGAGGACAAGCTTTTTGCAACCCTTGATCCAACTACAAGGAATTATGTGCTGGAGGACGGGCAGGAGATACTGCTTACCGATACCGTAGGCTTTATCAGAAAGCTGCCGCATCATCTTATAGAAGCCTTCAAGAGCACGCTGGAAGAGGCGAAATATGCTGATATTATCATTCATGTGGTTGATTCATCAAATCCAGATATGGACTTAAACATGCATGTTGTATATCAGACACTAAGCGACCTGGGTGTTACCGACAAGCCTATTATCACGCTTTTTAACAAATGCGACCTTACTGAATCCACGGGATTTAAGGATTTTATGGCTGATGAAAGTATTATCGGCTCGGTAAAGACTGGTGAGGGCATGGATGAGTTGTCAGATAAGCTTTCAAAGCTTTTAAAGGCAAGAAGAATTTATATAGAGAGATTTTACCGGTATAACGAGGCTGGCACGATTCAGCTGATAAGAAAATACGGCCAGCTTTTATCGGAGGAATATAAAGAAGAAGGTATTGCAGTGACAGGATATGTTCCTGTAGAAATAATCAACAGAGTGTAGGAGGGTAAAAAGATGATAGCAATTAAACCGGAAGTTGAAATTATAAGCATGAACAGCTATGAGGACATATTAAAGAAGATAGAGACAATCGGAAGAGTATGTTACAAGAGCGAGGATAAGATGACCGAGGGAAGCGCAGAAAGATTTATTGCGAATATTCTTAAAAGAGGTCATGAATCAGTAATAGAGCATGAAAGCGTTACTGTAAGATTTATATGTGACCGCGGCGTGACACATGAGATAGTCAGACATCGTGTTGCAAGCTACAGTCAGGAAAGCACAAGATACTGTAATTATTCACAGGACAAGTTCGGCAATGAAATCACTGTAATAGATATTGCGGGCGGATTTAAATATGATTTGAATAAAGAATCCGACAGAAAGAAGTATAAAATCTGGTACGAAGCTATGGAATCTGCAGAGCAGTTTTACTTTGCAATGCTTAAGGAGGGCGCTACGCCTCAGGAGGCAAGGTCGATTCTGCCAAATTCCCTTAAGACCGAAATTGTTATTACAATGAATTTAAGGGAGTGGAGACACTATATGAAGCTTCGTACAGACAAGGCTGCACATCCGCAGATCAGAGAAGTATCAAAGATACTGCTTGATATATTCAAAAAGGAGCTCCCGGTATTTTTCGCTGATATCGAGGGCTAGATTATAAGTGGTTAGGTGATTGATATGACCAAAATGTCGATGATTGCTGCTGTTGACGCCGGCTGGGCAATAGGATATAAAAATGATGTGCTGATAAGGATTCCTGAGGACAGAGTTTTTTTCAGAAAGCATACTGTCGGGAATATTATAATAGTCGGCAGAAGGACGCTGGAGAGCTTTCCGGGAGGACTGCCGTTAAAGGATAGAACCAATATTGTAATCACATCAAATAAGGATTATTATGTGCCGCAAGCTGTTGTTGTACATTCAATTACTGAGGCGGCGATTAAGGCAATTCAGATATCAGAAGAGATGTCGGCAGATATATATGTTGCGGGCGGAGAGCAGATATACAGGCAGATGGAGCAGTATTGCACAGACGCTTATATTACTTACATTTATCATAAATTTGAGCACAGCGATGCATTTTTCCCTGAACTGACAAGGCAAAGAGGCTGGGTGCTTAAGGAATACAGCGATTTAAAGTGCTATGAAGATATTATTTATGAGTACAGACATTATGTAAAGGAGACCCGTTATGAGATATCCTGAATTTTTAAATAATAACGGAACTATAGGCTTTGTTGCGCCGTCATACGGCTGCAGCACTGAGCCTTATAAAGAATGCTTTGAAAATGCACTTAGGAGATTTCAAGGCATGGGATATAATACAGAGCTTGGACCGAATTGCTTTTTAGGCGAGGGCATCGGTATAAGCAACACACCTAAGGCATGCGGTGAGGAGCTTACAAAGTATTACTGTGCCGATACAAATGATGTGCTTATATCATGCGGCGGCGGGGAGCTTATGTGCGAGACGCTTGATTATGTGGATTTTGAGAAGGTAAAGAACGCAAAACCGAAGTGGTATATGGGTTATTCGGACAATACGAATTTCACATTTCTTCTTACGACTATATGTGATACTGCATCAATATACGGACCGTGTGCGGCATCCTTTGGCATGGAGCCTCTTCACGAGTCATTAAAAGATGCGCTTGATACGCTTGAGGGTAAAAAGTCTGAATTCAGCGGTTATGACATGTGGGAGAAGGAGTCACTTGATGATGAAAAACCATTAAGTCCGTATAATCTTACAGAACAGACGAAGCTTGTTACAGTTCCTGAGGGTAAAGAGATAAAGATGAAGGGAAGACTTATCGGAGGCTGTATTGACTGTCTTATAAATCTTCTCGGAACAAATTTTGACAAGGTTGAAGACTTTTGCGAAAGATATAAGCAGGACGGCATTATATGGTTTTTAGAGTCATGTGATTTAAATCCTATGAGCATCAGACGTGCATTATGGCAGATGAAGCATGCCGGATGGTTTAAATATGTCAAGGGCTTTCTTATCGGCAGACCGCTCTGCTTTGGTCAGGAGATGCTTGGAATGGACCAGTACAAGGCGGTCACGGGTGCTTTGGAGGAGTTTGGAGTGCCGATAGTAATGGATATTGATTTAGGACACCTTCCGCCAATGATTCCTTTTGTGTGCGGAAGCGTTGCAGATGTAAGAGTAAGCAATAATGATATAAATATTAAGCTTGATTTGCGTTGATTTTATCAGATTATATACATTCATGTCATATAAGCTTTTATTATAACGAGCCTTGACGTATGGTGTCGAAATATAGCGGATTGTTCTGATTGCTTCAATTTTGTACCGATATTATAATCTATCTTGTAAATACTTTTGGGGTCGTGTATTAATAAATCTTCTTGTTATTACACGCTGCATCATTAGATAAAATATATAGTACAAATTGGAGGAAAAAATGAAGAGTGTTGTAATTGCAGATGATAATCATCGAATTGTCGAGCTGTTAAGCCAGCTTTTAAAAAAGCATGGAGGATTTAATGTCGTTGCAACGGCACAGGATGGCGAAGAGGCCGTGGAGAATGTAAGGCTGTTTAAGCCGGATATTCTGCTTCTTGATATTGTTATGCCAAAGCTTGACGGAATTGGCGTGATGGACAGGATAAACAGGGACAATACCTTGAAAAAGAAGCCTGCCGTCGTCGTTATAACAGCCATGGGTCAGGAATGGGTCAATCAGACGGTATTTAAGATGGGAGCGGCATATTATATTGCCAAGCCGTTTGATACGGAGAGTGTTGCCGGGCAGATAGAAAGAGTTGCATTTCAGGATATTTTAAATGACAGAAAGAAGATTGTCGTAAACAGAAATGATTATATGCTTAGCACTCTTCAGTCGGAGGTTACAAAGCTTTTACATGATATAGGAGTTCCGGCACATATTAAAGGCTATGGCTATTTAAGGGATGCTGTAATACTTGCGGTGAACAATGAAAGTATGGTAGACAGTATAACAAAAACGTTGTATCCTGCGATAGCCAAGATGAATGAATCTACGGCAAGCAGGGTCGAAAGGTCTATCAGACATGCTATTGAGGTGGCGTGGAACAGGGGTAATATGGATATTATTGACGAGATGTTCGGCTACACAATAAACAGCGGCAAGGGCAAACCGACCAATTCTGAGTTTATTGCCCTCGTTTCGGACAAAATCAGGATAGAATATAAAATTGCATAAAATAATTAAACGATTTTACTTTTATTTTCGTAAGATATTTAGTATACTTAAAGATAGGTAATATAAAATACGGAGGTGTATTTATGAAGAAGATTTTATTTGCGGCATCAGAATGCGTTCCTTTTGTAAAAACCGGAGGACTGGCAGACGTAGTAGGTTCTTTACCGAAGTATTTCAATAAAGAAGAGTTTGATGTCAGAGTTATTTTACCTAAATACATGATGATAAAGCAGGAATATACTTCTAAGATGGAATATCTTACGAATTTCTATATGGATTATCTTGGCGATCATAAGTATGTAGGCTTATTCAGAATGGTTCATGACGGAGTTACCTTTTATTTTATTGATAATGAGTATTATTTTTCAGGAAGCCATCCATATACGGATGCATTCTTTGACTTAGAGAAGTTTGCTTTCTTTTCAAAGGCCGTTTTATCATCACTTCCTATACTGGATTTCAGACCGGACATAATTCACTGTCATGACTGGCAGACCGGACTTATTCCTGTGCATTTAAAGGCAGGCTTTGGTTACAACCCGTTCTTCCAGGGCATACGCTCTATTATGACAATACATAACCTGAAGTTCCAGGGTGTATGGAGCGTGGAAGAGATACAGAGACTTTCAGAGCTTCCTGATTATTTCTTCTCATCAGATAAGCTTGAGGCATACAAGGACGGCAATATGCTTAAGGGCGGTATAGTATACGCCGATAAGGTTACTACCGTAAGCAATACATACGCAAACGAAATTAAGACGCCGTTTTACGGAGAAGGTCTTGACGGCCTTATGAGAGCAAGAAGCAATGACCTCTGGGGTATTGTAAATGGTATTGATTATGAGAGCTTTGACCCTGCAAATGATGACCTCATTTACCAGAAGTATGATGCACGTACATTCAGGAAAGAGAAGGTTAAGAACAAGACTGCATTACAGAAGGACTTAGGTCTTGAGGTTGACCCTAAGAGAATGATGATTGGTATTGTATCAAGACTTACAGACCAGAAGGGCTTTGACCTTATTCAGTGCGTATTGGACCAGATTTGCAGCGACAGCGTGCAGCTTGTTGTTCTCGGAACAGGTGATGCAAAGTATGAGAATATGTTTAGACATTATGACTGGAAGTATCAGAACAGTGTATCTGCTCATATATATTATTCAGAGGCAATGTCACATAAGATTTACGCAGCCTGCGATGCATTCCTTATGCCGAGCCTTTTTGAGCCGTGCGGCTTGAGCCAGCTTATGAGCTTAAGATACGGCACACTTCCGATTGTAAGAGAGACCGGTGGTCTTAAAGATACGGTTGAGCCTTACAATGAATACGAGGGCACAGGCACAGGCTTTTCATTTGCAAATTACAATGCGCATGAGATGCTTGGATGCATCCGCTATGCTGAGCATATTTATTATGATAAGAAGCGTGAGTGGAACAAGCTCGTAGATAGGGCGATGGCGAAGGATTTCTCATGGAACAGCTCGGCAAGACAGTATGAGAATCTGTACAGAAGCCTGCTTTAAAACTATTGCTTCTCATTTAAATGACATAGCAGGAAGGTCTTAGCAGGTTAAAAAAGCAGCATTATAAATAAGTTTTATAAAACAAGGTGCAGAATATTTTGGTTTAGAATGTTTTGCACCTTTATTTTAGCATGAGCTTTAATAGCTTAGGAGGTAACATGGTTAGAAAATATATTTTTGGAGAGCCTGTTGAAACAGGAGCAGCAGTTAATGATTGCATGACAGCACGTGAGCTGCCTTCATATCTGCAAACCGGTATCGCAGATGACAAAATAACATTAACTTATCAGTTTGAGGATGATGAGGCTGTTTACGGACTTGGGGAGCAGGTAAGGGGCATTAATAAGAGAGGCTTTTCCTATATAAGTAATGCAACGGATGACCCTGTGCATACAGAGAATAAGCATTCATTGTACTGTGCGCACAATTTTATAATTCTTGCCGGTAAAAACACCGGTCTGTTTGTGGATTATCCGGGTGTTGTTAAATTCGATGCGGGCGAAACAAAAAGCACACAGCTTGTTATTACGGCGGGAAAGGACTGCGTGATTTATCTTATAGAGGCGGACAGCCTTAAAGCGGTTGTAAAGCAGTTTCGCGAGCTTGTCGGACAAAGCTATATCCCTCCAAAGTGGGCGTTCGGCTATCAGCAGTCACGCTGGAGCTATGAGAATGAAGACGCTGTAAGAAATGTTATCAGAAGACACCACGGCAACAATATTCCTCTTGAGGCGGTTTATCTTGATATTGACTATATGGAGGGCTTTAAGAACTTTACGGTCAATAAGGACAGCTTCCCTGATTTGAAGGAATTTACGGATGAATTAAAGAAGGAGGGCGTTCATCTTGTGCCGATTATTGATGCCGGAGTAAAGGTTGAGGATGGTTATGAGACATACGAAGAGGGCGTTGCCGGCAATTATTTCTGCAAGGATGAAGACGGAGATGATTTTGTTGGCGCGGCGTGGCCAGGCAAGGTTATGTTCCCTGATTTCATAAATGCTGATGCAAGAGAGTGGTTCGGCGGCAAATACAGATGGCTTATAAACCAGGGCATCGACGGCTTCTGGAACGATATGAATGAGCCGGCCATTTTTTATTCCGCAAAGAATTTAAAAAATACATTTGATAAGGTTTCTGAAATGAAGAATATGAACCTTGATATAGGCGCATTTTTCTATTTAAGGGACACAGTAAATGCATTGTCAAACAATCCTGACGATTACAAGAGCTTTTATCACACGATTAACGGCAAAAGGGTAAGACATGATCTTGTGCATAACCTTTACGGTTATAATATGACGAGAGCGGCTTCGGAGGCATTTGATAAAATTGTGCCTGAGCAAAGAATCCTGCTGTTTTCACGCTCTTCATATATCGGTATGCACCGTTATGGCGGTATCTGGACAGGTGATAATAATTCATGGTGGAGCCATTTGCTTTTAAGCATACAGCAGATGCCTTCGCTTAATATGTGCGGAATGCTTTATTCAGGCTCGGATATTGGCGGCTTCGGATGTGATGCCACTGAAGATTTGCTTATGAGATGGCTTGAATTCGGCATATTTACGCCGCTTATGCGAAATCATGCGGCAATAGGCACAAGACAGCAGGAGGTCTATCAGTTTGACAGACTGGATGATTTTAAAAATATAATCCGTACAAGATATTCACTTATTCCGTACATTTACAGCGAGTTTATGAAGTCTGTGCTGGACAATGAAATGTATTTCAGACCGCTTGCCTTTGATTATCCTGACGACAAATTTGCAGTACGTACAGAGGACCAGCTCATGGTTGGCGACAGCATAATGATTGCGCCCGTATATACGCAAAACGGTGCAGGAAGATATGTATATCTGCCTGAGGATATGCTTATGGTTCATATTACATCACCTTGCGAAAGAAAATTCACATTGATGAAAAAAGGTCATCATTACATAGAAATAGCACTAAATGAGCTTGTTATATTTATAAAGAAAAATCATGTGCTTCCGATGGCGGTGCTTGATGATGACGTAAAGACGACAAGGGATATAGAGGGTGCTGCATATGAGTGGCTCGGATATGTCGATGACACCGCAGAATATGTATTATATGATGATGACGGAATCTCAAAGGAGTATACGCCAAAGGAGCAGTGGAAGAAATACACTTTTGCAAAAGAAGACTTTAGAGAAGGATACATATATAAAGAAAAATAAAGCTTTATTATAATCCGGCAGGTGTTTAAAAACATGAACAGGTGTTGATTTTTTATTAAAAATATTTTGCTTGTCAAGAAAAAATACTTGACAGACCAATAGCCTTAGTGTATATTATCCTAGGTGAGCAAAAATGGAGAAGATAGTAGAGCAGACTTTATTATATGATTTTTACGGTGAACTGCTTACAAGTCACCAGCAGCAGGTATATGAGGATGTTGTGCTTAACGATTATTCGCTGAGCGAGGTGGCTGAGGAGATGGGCATATCCAGACAGGGAGTTTTTGATCTCATAAAAAGATGCAATAAGCTCTTAAGTGATTATGAGGATAAGCTTCATTTAGTAAAAAAGTTTCTTGACACAAAGGAAAAGGCGGCGAAGATACGCATGCTTACTCATGAATACATACAGTCAGGAAACATGAAGCTCATATATGAGATAGAAGAGATATCAAGCGAGATAGAAGATTTATAACCGGCTAGGTTACGGAGGTTTTGAATGGCTTTTGAGAGCTTATCAGATAAGCTGCAGAATGTATTTAAAAATTTAAGAGGTAAGGGCAGACTTTCTGAGGCAGATGTCAAGGCTTCTTTAAAGGAAGTCAAGATGGCACTCCTTGAAGCGGATGTAAGCTTTAAGGTAGTTAAGCAGTTTATTAAATCTGTTGAGGAAAGGGCTGTAGGACAGGATGTGCTTAACAGTCTTACGCCGGGACAGATGGTTATAAAGATTGTTAATGAAGAGATGGTTAAGCTTATGGGTTCGGAGACAACCGAGATTAAGCTTAATCCGGGAATTGCTATCACATGCATTATGATGGTAGGTCTTCAGGGTGCAGGTAAGACGACAACGACTGCAAAGATTGCCGGAAAGTTAAAGGCAAAGGGCAAGAAGCCGCTGCTGGTTGCCTGTGACGTTTATCGTCCTGCGGCTATACAGCAGCTCGAGATTAACGGAGAGCGTCAGGGCGTGCCGGTGTTCAGCATGGGTGACAAGCACAAGCCTGCCAACATTGCAAAGGCTGCCATAGAGCATGCTTCAAAAAATGGTTACAATGTAGTTATATTAGATACAGCAGGCCGTCTTCATATTGATGAGGATATGATGGCAGAGCTTGTTGATATAAAAGAGCAGGTGAAGGTTGACAACACCTTGCTCGTTGTAGATGCCATGACAGGTCAGGATGCTGTGAATGTTGCAAGCATGTTTGACGAGAAGATTGGCATTGACGGAGTTGTACTTACAAAGCTTGATGGTGATACCAGAGGCGGTGCGGCACTTTCAGTCCGTGCGGTAACAGGCAAGCCGATACTTTATGTAGGTATGGGCGAAAAGCTTTCTGACCTGGAGCAGTTCTATCCGGACAGAATGGCTTCAAGAATTCTTGGCATGGGAGATGTGCTTTCGCTTATTGAGAAGGCGCAGGAGCAGTATGATATCGATGAAGCCAAGAAGCTTGAGAAGAAGGTTAAGAAGGGTGAATTTGATTTCAACGATTTCCTTGATCAGATGGAGCAGATGAACAAGATGGGCGGTATTCAGAGCCTTCTCGGTATGCTGCCGGGCATAGGAAGCCAGCTTAGGGATGTTGAGATTGATGAGAAGGCACTCGGAAGAACCAAGGCAATTATTCTTTCCATGACACAGAAGGAGCGCACAAAGCCCGATATAATCAACCCTTCAAGGAAGAGAAGGATTGCGATGGGCGCAGGTGTTCAGGTTCAGGATGTAAACAAGCTGTTAAAGCAGTTTGAGCAGAGCCGCAAGATGATGAAGCAGATGTCAGGCATGATGGGCGGCAAGGGAAGAAGGAGAAATCCGTTTGGAGGCTTTCCGTTTTAAACCTGCCAAAGTGCATTAAGCGTGCTGCTTATTGCAGCATACACATTTATTTTTGTATAGTATGATAAATTACTATAGATTATGCCGTGCAGGGCAGATAAACTGCATATAATTTTCAGGAGGTGGAGAACATGGCAGTAAAGATCAGACTTAAGAGAATGGGAAAGAAGAAGAATCCTTTCTATAGAGTTGTAGTTGCAGATTCCAGATCACCAAGAGATGGTAGATTAATTGAGGAAATCGGTTACTATGATCCAACAAAGGATCCAAGCGTTATCAAGATTGACGAAGAGAAGGCAAAGAAGTGGTTATCAACAGGCGCACAGCCAACAGATACAGTTGCTAAGATTTTAAAGATTGCCGGTATTGAAAAATAATATCAGCAGGGCTTTTATCTACTTCCGCTAAAAGCGGGACTGGAGGGACAAGATGAAGAAATTAGTTGAAGTAATCGCTAAGGCTCTTGTAGATAATCCGAATGAAGTTGTAGTTACAGAGAAGCTTGAGGGAGATGAAATTCTTCTTGAGCTTCATGTTGCTGCTGCAGATATGGGTAAGGTCATTGGAAAGCAGGGCAGAATTGCCAAGGCAATTCGCAGCGTTGTAAAGGCTGCTGCTTCTAAAGATGATAAGAAAGTAGTATTAGAGATTCAGTAATGAAAGGGCGCAGATGTCGCCCTTTTCTTTACACTGCATTTATTGTTCAGGAAAAAAAACAAGCTGAATCATGCCCTGTAGCTTGCTGTGGGGTATTTGATTATGAAAGGACAGATAAATTGGAAGATTTGCTTAGAGTTGGCGTTATAACATCAACGCATGGTATCAGGGGGGAAGTGAAGGTGTTCCCCACGACGGACGATCCGATGCGTTTTCTGGATTTAAAAAATGTAATTCTTGATGCAAAAAGAGAAAGAAAAGACCTTGAGATAGAGAATGTAAAGTTCTTTAAGAACCTCGTTATCTTAAAGTTTAAAGGTATAGATAATATTAATGATATTGAAAGATATAAAGGCAGTGACCTTTTAATCAGAAGAGAGGACGCAGTTCCGCTTGGCGAGAATGAATACTTTATAGCAGACCTTATAGGCCTTGAGGTTATAACAGACGGGGGAGAACATTTCGGTGTTCTTAAGGATGTGCTGCAGACCGGCGCAAATGATGTTTATATTGTTGAGACGCCGCAGCATAAGGAGGTACTGCTTCCTTATATCGAGGAATGTATTCTGGATATAGATATTGAAAAGGGTGTTATTACTGCACATATTATGGATGGGCTGGTGGATTAATGAATTTTCATGTATTGACGCTTTTTCCCGAGATGGTTTTAAGCGGGCTTAATACAAGCATTATAGGACGTGCAATGACGGCAGGACTTATAAGCATAGAAGCCACAGATATAAGGGACTACGCTGAAAACAAACATAACCGCGTGGATGATTATCCTTATGGCGGCGGAGCAGGCATGGTTATGCAGCCGGGACCTGTTTACAGGGCGTACAAGGCTCTGGAGGAAAAGAGTGGGAAGAAAATGCGCGTGGTGTATATGACGCCGCAGGGACAGGTTTTCAATCAGAGGATGGCAGAGGACTTTTCAAAAGAGGATGACCTTGTGTTTTTGTGCGGTCATTATGAAGGCATAGACGAGAGAGTGCTGGATATGATAGTTACGGATAATGTTTCCTTAGGTGATTTTGTGCTTACCGGTGGAGAGCTTGCCGCCATGACGATGATAGACTGTATTTCAAGACTGATTCCGGGAGTTTTAAGCAATGATGATTCGGCGCAGATAGAATCATTTCATGATAATCTGCTTGAATATCCACAGTATACAAGACCTGAGGAATTCATGGGGGTACGTGTGCCGGATATACTTTTATCAGGGCACCATGCAAATATTGATAAGTGGCGCAGAGAGCAGTCGCTTATAAGAACTCTTGAAAGAAGACCTGATCTGCTTAAAGAGGCTGTTTTGGATGAAAATGACAGGAAATTTATAAGGAAAATCACTGAAGACAAGCGCATTGATATAAAAACTGATGAAAATCAGAGCTTATAATAAAACTATTATAAAAAATGCTTGCATTATCAGAAGCTTTGTGGTATTATTTTATAGTTCGATAAAAAGGATGGTCCGCTGGTACTATAGGTATTAAGAACATCTTAATATTAAGGAGGAAGAACAATGAACGACATTATTAAGTCAATTGAGGATGCTCAGTTAAAGGAATCAGTAGACCAGTTCAATGTTGGTGATACTGTAAGAGTACACAACAAGATTAAGGAAGGTACAAGAGAGAGAATTCAGATTTTCGAGGGTATCGTTCTTAAGAGACAGGGCGGAGGAGTTCGCGAGACATTCACAGTCAGAAAGCTTTCAAACGGCGTTGGCGTTGAGAAGACATGGCCTGTACATTCTCCATTTGTTGAGAAGATTGAGGTAGTAAGAAAGGGTAAAGTTAGAAGAGCTAAGCTTAACTACCTTAGAGGAAGAATTGGTAAGAAGGCTAAGGTTAAGGAGTTAGTTAGATAATTAATCCTAAGAGAGACAAATACAGCTTGTACTTGTCTCTTTTTTACCAATGAATGCAAATGGACCGTTTTGTTACGGTCCATTTATGCTATTAGAAATTAAGCTTAAATATTGAAAAAAATGTAATGTTATTTCTTGTATTTAAAACATAAGGAGATTATCATTATGAGTAATAATTTCTACGGTTATGATGAGCTTCCGTTTGAGAAGCATAGAAGGTGGATTAGCTGGATAGTTGATATTGTTGTTATCGTTATTTTAGCTTTTTTTATTTCGGATATGTTTTTTAACAAGGTAAGCGTAAGCGGTCATTCCATGGAGTCAGTCATAGCTCAGGATGACAGCGTGCTTATTGACAAAATGACATATAAGTTTTTTAAGCCTGCGCGTAATGATATCGTATCCTTTTATTTAAAGGATGATTTAAACCATGAGCAGGTTAACATAAAAAGAATTATCGGTCTGCCGGGTGAGACAGTTAAGATTGAAGACGGATATGTGTATATAGACGGCAGAATTATTGATGCTGATAATGAGCTTTACAAGGCGTCAATCGCGGGCATAGCTGCTGATGAGATAGTTCTTGACAAAGACGAATATTTTGTGCTTGGAGATAACCGGGCAGGCAGTGAGGACAGCAGATTTGAAAATATCGGGCTCGTTAGTTTTGAGCAGATAGATGGCAGGGTGTGGTTTAGAATTGCACCATTTGAAAGAATAGGGCTGTTAGCAAGTCAAATACCCCGCAGCAAGCTACGGGGCATGCCCTAGCTTGTTTTTAATTTGTGCGCTCCAAAGAGGCGTGGTATTTGACCATCGCGGCAGTCGCCAAATGGACGAGCAAGCTCGTCAGCTTGGCTCGTTGCTCGCGGGAATAAATAAAAAGCAGCAGATAATGATACAGGAAGTGATTAGATGAGCGAAAATTCAATTAATATAAACTGGTATCCCGGTCATATGACAAAGGCGAAAAGAGCCATGCAGGAGGATATTAAGCTTGTAGATTTGGTTATAGAGATTGTTGATGCAAGGGCGCCGCTGTCCAGCAGGAATCCGGACATTGATGAGCTGGGCAAAAACAAAGCAAGGATTATCCTTTTGAACAAATCAGACATGGCGGATGGCAGGGTTAATGACTTGTGGGAAGAATATTTTAAAAAACAGGGATTGTTTGTTTTAAAAATAAATGCAAGAAACGGCAGCGGATTAAAGCAGGTTAATTCGCTTGTTATGGAAGCGTGCGCTGCAAAAATAGAGCGAGACAGAAAAAGAGGCATTAAGAACCGCCCGATAAGAGCTATGGTTGTAGGTATACCAAATGTAGGCAAATCAACATTTATTAATTCATTTGCAGGTAAGGCGTGTACAAAAACAGGTAATAAACCGGGAGTTACAAGAGGAAACCAGTGGATAAGGCTGAATAAAAACGTTGAGCTTTTAGATACGCCGGGTATATTGTGGCCAAAATTTGAAGATCGAAGGATTGGACTTAATCTTGCATTGATTGGTTCGATAAAAGATGATATACTGAATATTGACGAGCTGGCAGTTGAGCTTATTAAGTTCCTTACGGATAGATATCCGGAGGCCCTCAGAGCAAGATACAGCTTTGATGCAGGTGATGATATGACGGAGAATCTTGAGAGTATTGCAAGAGCCAGAAACTGCCTGCTTAAGGGCAATGAGCTTGATTTATCAAAGGCAGCTACACTTCTTATAGATGATTTCAGAAGCGGACATCTTGGCAGGTTATCGCTTGAGATGCCAAAGAATCAGGAGGATTAAGATGAGCATAGAGGAGAACAGCACACTTGAAAAAAAGGATTTTGGTATAAAAGGATTTTTGTTTGAAATCTTTGATTTACTGGTTTATGCACTTATTATTTTAAGTATAACATATATTATTTTAGGATTTGTTGAGCAGCGTACAGATGTTGAGGGTTCGTCCATGAATATTACGCTGAATGACAAGGATTCGGTTTTTGTTGATAAAATTTCATATCGTTTTAAGGACCCTGAGAGATATGATATTGTTGTATTTAAGTTTTTGCATGCAGACGACACATATTATATTAAGAGAATCATAGGTCTGCCGGGCGAGACGGTTCAGATTATAGACGGAAAGGTATATATCAACGGGCAGATGCTTACTGATGATAATTATGGCTATGCAGATATTGACAGACCTGAAAGAGCCGTCAACCCTATTACTCTTGGAGAGGGTGAATACTTCGTTATGGGCGACAACCGTAACGGAAGCACTGACAGCAGATTTTCTTCGGTTGGAAATGTGCAGAGGGAGCAGATTGTAGGAAGGGCATTTATGCGTATCTGGCCGCTTAATCAGATTAAATTCCTTAAGAAGGATATCAATAACAGACCACAGGAATAGTTTTTTACATCCATAGTTTTTTGGAGGATTATATGAAGCCTGCAGAGATTAAGGAGCTTTTAGAGGTTGCCAAAGGCGCAGAGCTTGACAGCCTGTTAAAGAGCTGTGATGAAGACCCGAGAGCAACAGTAAGAAGGCTTGCGGAAAACAAGAGAAAGCATATAAATGAATTAAAGGCTGAGCAGCACAGACTGAAGGAGATGCTAAGCTTTGAGAATGAGTATGCAGAATACAAGATGATTTGCGGCGTTGATGAGGCAGGCAGAGGTCCTTTGGCAGGTCCTGTTGTGGCAGGAGCCGTGATTCTTCCTAAAAACACTACGATTTTATATGTCAATGATTCCAAGAAGCTTTCTGAGAAAAAGCGCGAGGAGTTATATGATGTAATCATGTCACAGGCACTTTGTGCAGGCGTGGGAGTTGTTTCCGCAGATGTTATCGACGAGATTAATATATTACAGGCTACATACGAGGCGATGCGTCAGGCGATAGCTTCGCTTGCGATAAAACCGGATTTGCTTTTAAATGATGCGGTGACGATACCTCATGTTGATATAAGGCAGGTTCCTATTATAAAAGGTGATGCAAAGAGCTTGTCCATTGCATGTGCAAGCATTGTTGCAAAGGTTACGAGGGACAGGATGATGCGCGAGTACGACAAGCTTTTCCCGGAATACGGTTTTGCAACACACAAGGGCTATGGAAGTGCCGAGCATATTGCGGCAATAAAGGAGTATGGTCCGTCACCGATACACAGGGCGACATTTATTAAGAATTTTATATAATACTATGATGACAATATAGTTTGAAGCACAGACTGTGTGATTATTTATTCCCGCAAGCAACGAGCCAAGCGGTATTTGACTATAATGCAAAAGATGAATACATATTCGGATAATAATTATTTGCACCTGAAGGGGTGAGGAGAGGTATTCATGGCATATAACAGACGAAGGATAGGCAGTGGCTATGAAGATATGGCTGCTGCCTTTTTACGGCAGAATAACTATGATATAATAGAAAGAAATTATTATGGTAGGCATGGTGAAATTGATATTATCGCAAAGGAAGGCGATTATCTTGTGTTTGTTGAGGTGAAGTACAGGTTCAGCGATAAAACCGGCATGCCGTCAGAAGCGGTATCATATTACAAACGCAGGAATATTGTAAATACCGCAAGGGAGTATATTTATAAAAAGGGTATTTCAGAAAACACGCCGATAAGATTTGATGTCGTTTCGATACTAGACCGAAGCATAAAAGTCATTAAAAATGCATTTGAGGTGCAGGGCTGACAGTAACGCCGCAATTTTTGCAGAGCTTTAGCATACAAAAGAGAGGAATACATTATGAAGTTTTATTTTGCTCCAATGGAGGGCGTAACAAAATACTTATACAGAGAGGCCTTCAACATTTATTTCGGAAATATAGACAAATATTTTACGCCGTTTATTTCCCCGGATAAAAACACATGCTTAAACAAAAAGGAGTTAAATGACATATTGCCGGAGCACAATCAGGGGATGTATGTGGTTCCGCAGATTCTGACGAATGACGCTGATGATTTTATTATGACTTCATGTGAATTAAAAAAATACGGATATAATGAAGTTAATTTGAATCTTGGATGTCCCTCAGGAACAGTAGTATCAAAAAAGAGAGGTTCCGGCTTCCTTAAAGAGACAAAGGTGCTGGATGAGTTTTTAGACAGGATTTTTTCAGGACTGGATATGAAAATATCCGTAAAGACCAGAATCGGCAAGGACAGCCCTGATGAATTTGATGGGCTTATTGAAATTTATAATAAATATCCTATGGAGGAGCTGATTGTTCATCCGAGAATCCAAAAGGATTTTTATAGAAACACTCCGAACCTTAAGGCGTTTGCAGATGCGGTTAAAAAAAGTAAAAATCCATTATGCTACAACGGAGATATTTTTACGGCGGAGGATTTCAACAGAATACGCGGGATGTTTCCGGAGATTGATATGTATATGCTCGGCAGAGGACTTATAGCAAATCCGGGACTGATAAATTTTATTAAATCAGGCGATATTCCTGACAACCAGACAGTAAAGCAGTTTCACGACAAGGTGCTTGATGGGTATAAAAAGCTTATGTTTGATGAAAAAAATATTATGTTTAAGATGAAGGAATTCAGCTTGTATCTTGTACATATTTTTTCTAATAATGAGGCCTATATAAGAAGAATAAAGAAATCAAAGACTCTTGCAGAGTACAAGGCAGCGATGAACAGCCTGTTTATCGAGCAGGAGATTGTGCCGGGTGCAGGGTTTATACCGCCGGCTTAGACCGGATGAAAGAAGGACATACTGCCTGACAAAATGCGGCAGAAATGTATTTCACACATTAAGCAGAAAATATAAGCTTTTGTATAATAAACAATTTAAAAACTGTATTATTTCATAGTAGGTAATTATACAGACTGTGAAGTAATACAGTTTTTTTGTTAGATAGCAATTAATAATAATTGATGCAAAAAATAATGTTGACATTTAAGAATTGATATGATAATATTTTTGAGGTTGATATAACTAACTAAAGATAGTTAAGTAAAACTCGATAGGAGGTATTAAAAAATAATAATGAAAGCATTGAAAATAATTGGCGCCGGATATGAATTGCCGGAGCGAAGGGTTACATCTGAAGAACTTGAAACCATGATGCAATTTGATAAGTTTGGGATAAGAAAGGGAATGTCAAAATTGCTCAGTGGAGTTAGTGAAAGAAGATTTGCAAAGGATGATGAAGATGCTTCCGATTATGCCGTAAGAGCGGGTAGAAAAGCTTTAGATTCAGCGGGATTAAAACCGGAAGATATAGATATAGTATTATTCTGTTCAATATCCTCGGATTTTATGGAGCCTGCAACAGCTATGAAGGTTAGAGAAGATTTGAAATGTATAAATGCTAATTGCTATGATATTAAAAATGCATGCAATGCATTTCTTTCCGGACTGGAGGTTGCAAATCTTTATATAGAAACGGGAAGAGCTAAAAATATTCTGATAACATCAGGAGAAATATTAAGCAGATATTTAAGGTTGAATTACGATACACCGGAAGAGATAGCGAATGCAAATGCAACGTTTTCACTTGGAGATGCCGGCGGAGCTGTTGTTGTAACTGCGGTTGACACTGAGAATGAGGATGAAAGACTTAAAAACGAGTTTTTCACTAATTCAGAGTATTGGCATGACGGAGTATTATGGGGATCCGGCACACATTATGCACATGATCCTGGTATGGCATATTTTCAAAACGAATCAAAAGAAATGATAAAAACAAATTTTGCAAGAGCTATGGAGTATTATAAAAGAATGCTCGTAAAGTATAAAATTAATTATGATGAGGTTGCATTGTTTATTCCTCATCAAATTACAAAGTATCTTACTCAAAAAACAGTTGAGATTCTTGGATTGCCTAAGGATAAAACAATAGATATTGTAAGCAACTATGGCAATATAGGGTGCTCGTCCATTCCGCTTGCAATTGCACAGAATATTGAAAATGGAGTATTAAAAACAGGCAGCGGCAAACGTATAGTGGTGTTTGGATTTGGCAATGGAATAAGCATGGGCTTTTTTACTTTAAAAATCTAAAAAAACATAGGAGAAAAAGATGGAGTTTATAACAGAAAAAGAAGTTGTTGATTTTATCAAAAAAGAATTTCCTCAAATAGAAAATGTGCCGGTAACATCTTCATTTACACAGAACGGCCTGCTTTCATCTATGGAACTGGTAAATATGGTGCTGGATTTGGAAGCAGAATTTGATGTGATGTTTGATTTAGAGGAGATTGATCTTAGTGAATTCGATTCTCCCATAAAGATAGCTGAAACAATAAATAATCTTAAAGGAGCAAATGATTTCACTATAAGAAGGCTGATTGATGAAATATTTAAGGATAAAGATACTGAAGAAGCTTTAACCTTTGATGATAAAACCTATACTTATGGTGAGCTTGATAAAAAAGTTAAAGGTCTCGCATCCGGTTTTATTTCTGAAGGAATAAAAAAAGGTACGCATGTAATTATAATTCTTGAAAATTGTGAAGAATACATTTTGTCTTATTTAGCTCTTTTCTATATTGGAGCAATACCAATACCTATTAATACCAGATGGAATATTGAAGAAGTACAGAGGGTTATAGCTGACAGTGACAGCGAGTATATAATTACCGGTCTACGAGAGGGAAAGCTAACACTTGATGAAATAAAAAAATCCTTAGGAAAAAACAATATACATATATCAAAGATAATTGTATGTGGTGAAGAAATTCCGGGTGAAACAGTGAGCTTTAATGAGCTGTTTGTAGATACAGAGCCTAGGCTTGAGAATATTAATGGGGAAGATGAGGCTATGATTTCTTATACATCAGGCACAACCGGAGTCCCTAAGGGAGTGATACTGAAGCAAAACAGCATCTCAAAGATTTCACTTTATACAGCAAGGGTATGGGCTGATTGTGAGGATAAGCCTTTTTCTATAGCGCCTTTATATTCTGCACAGGGCTTTTTAAGTATGCTTATAAACTTAGCCGTTGGCAATAAATTTAAAATGATCAGTTCATTTAACACAAATGATATTTTGAAAGAAATATCGAAGGGAGATGAGACCATCTTTCATACCCAGCCTACTATGTGGACTATGCTTCTTAACAGCAGGGCAATAACATTTGCTAATTTTACCGGATTAAAAAAGATAGTTGTTTCAGGTTCTTTGTGCAGTCCTGAACTTGCCAGAAGGATAGAAGAAAGACTGAACATAAAATTACTTAATGCTTATGGCCTTATTGAGGGAACAAGTGTTGCAACAATGACAAGATATAATGATTCTGCTGATGTGAGATACAATACTGTAGGACGACCTGTTCCGGGTGTTGAAATCAAAATTGTAGATAAAAACAGAAATGTTGTACCTCATGGAGAAATCGGAGAACTGGCAATAAAAGGATATATTATGGGTGGATATTATAAAAAGCCAGAAAAAACTAAAGAAGTGATTGACGAAGAAGGCTGGTTATACACCGGTGATCTTGCCAGATATTATGATACAGAGAATATAAGTATCGTAGGAAGATGCAAGGATATGGTTATAAGAGGCGGATATAATGTTTATCCCAGTGATATAGAAGAAATCTTACTTAGGATTCCCGAAGTGCAGACAGCAGCTGTTGTGGGCAGAAAGCATGATGTGCTGGGAGAAGAATTGATTGCATTTGTTGTGCTTAGAGCAGGAGAAAGGCTTAAAAAGACGGATGTGAGCAGTTTCCTTTTTAACAATTTAGCAAATTATAAACAACCGGATCATATTTATTTTATAAGCGACATGCCATCAATTCTTGCAGGTAAAATTGATAAAAAGGTATTATCTGACTGGGCTGAAAACGGTATACCGGAAGATAAACAAATGTTTTTTTCATAAAAGGAGGAGCTATGAGAGATAAAATTATAAGTTTTGTTACAGAAAGATATGGATGGACAGAAAAGGAATTTGTTGAGGGCTCAAGCTTTGATGATTTGGGACTTGATTCACTTAGTATATATTCACTTGTTACGGACGCAGAGGAGGAGTTTGGTATAAAAATTGAGACGGATGATATGACTGAACTTGATACTCCTCAGAAGTTTGTAGATTATCTAATGAGGTGCATAGAGGATGCAGATAAAGCAGGTAAATAAAATTATTGATAATCTTTTTTTGGGAGATACGCTTGCTATGCGTACATTGTCATGTAATGTGGATAAGAATGGAGACGATACTGTTATCACTTCATTTCAATGTAATATGGCACAAATGAAAACTACGGACATAAAACTTCCAACAGTAATACAATATGTACTGGATGATAATGGAATAGTTAAAAGCGTGGAACTTATGGACAACTTTAAAGGCTCTCAAGGTATATCGTGTGCACACGGATATCTTAATAAGAGGCTGAAAGAAATTGTTTCAGGTATCAGTTTTAAAGAAGATAAAAATATTTTAAGGGATGATGTTGCTTTTTTTTGCAGGCACACGTTTGAGGTCACAGCAGCAAGTGTAAGCTTTTATAGGTATCTGCAGGCAAATGGATTAAGCGAAGGAGCTTTTTATGAAGAGACAAGGGCAGATGAAACTGAAGCCGGATTACTTGTGGTAGACAAGCTGGCCTGCAATGATATACATCTGAATACCGAAGAAAAGATATTATTCAGTCCATCAAATATAAAAATGACTAATGATGGAAAAATTGGTTCTTTAATGGACTTTAAGGTGATTGGAACTATTTTAAAAGATGCAAAAACAATAGACTGCTTTGAAGAAACAATAAAGCATGAAAATACACCTGAATTGGTGATAATGAGCATGATGAGACTTTTTAATTATCCATGGAAGAGGGTAGGGCGAGAGCTTGGAATAAAAAGAAATTTCATGTGTACTAATTTAGTTCCTTCGTCTGTTTATGGCGTCATGGTTCAGGCTATAGCGCTTACGCTGTTTCCTAATAATTATAATTATTTTCAACATGCCATGGCAGGTCTTCAAAGGAATAATGATGTACCTCTTTGTGCAGGAATGGTTGTGAATTTTGAAGAAATTAAAAAATATTTCCCGGGTCTTGAGAAGTATATGTTTTAGGAGGATATAATGATAGAATTCAAAAATGTAAAAAAATACTATAAAATGGGCAATAATATTATTAAAGCGGTTGATGATATCAGTTTTAAAATAGAAGATGGTAAATGTACTGTGATTCTCGGACCATCAGGCTCAGGAAAGTCTACGACATTGAATCTTTTAGGCGGCATGGATACTGTCACGGACGGAATGATTTTTCTGGATGGTGAAGATATTACAAAGCTGAATGAAAAAGAGTTAGAAGATTACAGAAGAAAAAAAATAGGATTTGTTTTTCAGTTTTATAACCTTATTCAACAGCTTACTGTAAGAGAAAATGTGGGAATTACCGCTGATATGGTCACAGAAAGTCTTGATATTGATGAGATTCTTGATGGAGTCGGACTTAAAGAAAGAAAAAATCTTTTTCCGCAGAATCTTTCGGGCGGCGAGCTTCAGAGAGTAGCTATTGCAAGAGCATTAGTTAAAAAGCCAAGGGTGCTTTTGTGCGACGAACCAACAGGAGCACTTGACAGCGAAACCGGTAAGCTTATATTAAAGCTTTTAAAGAAGGTGTCAAAAGAAAATAATATTTCATTGATTATAGTAACACATAATGCATCGCTTGAAAAAATAGCTGATAAGGTAATAAGACTTAAGGATGGCAGGATTGTAAGTGATGTAATAAATGAAAATCCGCTTGAGATTGACGAGGTGGTTTGGTAATGAAATATCTTAATATTAAAATGCTTCGTGATATGAAGCAAAATTTCACACAATTTATTGCTGTGTTTTTGATGGCAGCTATTTCAGTCCTGATTTTTTCTGGAATGGCTTCGGTCTGGACCGGACTTAATAAAGTTGTAAGTGATGAAGTAAGCGATACCAATATGGCAGATTACTATATAAAGGCATTGGGAATCACTGGTGAAGATAAAGAGAAGCTGTTAAAAACAGATGGCATTGATAAGGTGTCTTTGTCGGCAGAATACACTTTTTCGGCATCGGATGGACAAAGCGAAATAAATATAACCACTGTTGATAGTTATGATGTCAGTTCATTTACTCTTTTGAAAGGAAAAGAATTACTTTTAGAAGGTCAGGGTATATATCTGGATTCAGATTATGCATCGGAACACAATTTGAAAACCGGAGATATATTAAAAATTGATAATATTGCCGGTGAATGTATTGAAATTGAGATATCAGGTCTGGTTCATAGTCCGGAATATTTTTATTTCACAGGAGCAGTGACAGAGACAGTTCCAAACTATGAAAAGTATGGATATGGTTTTGTAAGTAATCAGACTTTTGAAAAATTGTGTATGCAACTGAATTATACAACGGCTAAGGTCAAAGGTAATTATATATCAGAAACTGGTGATTTTGAAGAAATATTCGGAGAACGATTTATATGTGTACAGGACAGGGGTGATTTTGCACAGTATTCAAGATCAGAAAAAGAATCATCTCAAATGAAAAAGATGGCGACTTTGTTTTCAGCGGTATTTATTTTATTATCACTACTCACTATGTATACATCTATGGTAAGACTGGTTGACAGGCAGAAGGAAGCTATAGGTACTATGAAAGGTTTAGGCGTAAAGACCAAACAAATTCTTATCCACTATGCTTCTTATGGAATATTTGTACCTTTGTTGGGTGGTATACTGGGGCTTATAATAGGTCGTTTCACAGTATCTAAGGCGCTTATGAAAGTAAAACAGACCACCCTGTATCTTCCTGAATGGAAATTAATACATTCACCGTACAGCTTTGTTCTTATTGCAGGAATAATGATTTGCTGTGTGTTTGCATCTGTTATGGCAGCAAAGAAAGTGTTAAAAGGTAATCCTGTGGAAATAATGAGAGGTAATACAAACAATTCAAAGATGAAAAAGGAAGTTAAGGAGACTTCATTAATTAATCATTTTCCATATGGTTTAAGACTTGCGTTTAGAAATATAGCTCAAAACAAAATCAGATTTATAATGGGTATTGTGGGTGTTATGGGTGGAATGGTACTCATTATTGCAGGATTCGGAGTTAAGGATGCCATAAATTCGTCAAATGAGTTTGTTTTCTCAAAACAATTTACATACGATATAAAAGGGATATTGAAAAATAGTGATGTTGAGCTTGAGGATGTTCAATACCTATATGAAACAGCCATTGAGCTTCAAACCGCTGATGAAATAAAACAAACATCGCTTTCATCGTTTGAAGCCGGAGAGTTCTACAATTTTTATGATAACAAAGAGAATAAGATTGGACTTCCGGATAAAGGCGCTCTTATTTCCAGACATTTGGCAGATGAGATGGGGATAACAGCCGGCGATAATATAAAAATCAGAATACCCGGAAGGAATGAATGGATTAATATATACATACAAAATACGGTTAAAATGTTATCTCCGCAGGGTTTATTTATTTCTAAGACAGCACTTGAAAATGCAGGTGCAGCATTCAAAAGAACCGGTTTTGTAACTGACAGTCATGATGCGAATTATTATTCAGACATATCAGGTGTGAAGAATGTTATAACACGCAGTGAGCAGCTGGAGAACACAGAGCTGGTAGCAGATTCTGTTATGTCTATTGTAAAGCTTCTTATTATGGCTTCAGTTCTGCTTAGTGTGGTTATTCTGTACAATTTAGGGATACTTAATTATGTTGAGCGTGTCAGAGAATATTCTACAATGAAGGTGCTCGGATTTTATCAGAGAGAAATCAGAAGTATAGCTATATTAGAGTGTGTAATAACAACGATTATTGGTTGGGTGCTTGGTTTAATACTTGGAAGAATATTTCTTAAAGTGTACATTAAGATTATTTCATTTGATACCTTTGAATGGTTATCAGATGCAAGTATAGCTACTTATGTTATTGCATCAGTAATAATTATAGGTGTTTCGCTTTTGGTTAATCTTCTTCTGGCTCATAAAATAAGAAAGATAGTTATGGTTGAGGCATTGAAGTCTGTGGAATAGTTATTTTGGAGGAACCTATGGAGAATAGAAAAAAGACAGTATATGAGCTTTTATCATATGCCTGTGAACATTTTGGCGATGTTAATGCAATTTGCAGGAATGATTTGAATATTACATATAAAGATCTGTTTGAAATAGTAAAGCTCAGAGCGATAATGTATCAGAGAGAAGGTTGTATTGGAAAATATATTGATATAAAGCCGGAGCTGAGCATAAAATTTCTGATTGAATTTCTGTCACTTTCAATGGCAGGAGCAGTGGTCGTTTTACATGAGCCGGGACTCAGGCTGCAAGAATTTGATGTGCCCGTTTTTAAATATGTTGACCCCGAAAAAAGCATTGAAGAAGAATGTTTAAATTTTCCGGGGAATAATGAGAATGATGAGGAGTATCAAAATATATCTGAAAATGAAATATGCACATTAATATTTACATCAGGAACATCCGGCAGGCAAAAGGGAGTTTTATTAAGCCAGAAAAACATTATAACAGATGCAATGCTTGGATATAAGACTATAGGTATAGAAGCACTTAAACCGGGCGATAGAACCATACCGGTTCTTCCTGTTTTTCATATGTTTGGGATAACTGCATCAATGCTTTCTCCAATCTATGCCGGGTTATCGCTTTGTTTTATAGAGGATATTAAATATCTTTCAAGAAAAATAAATATAATAAGGCCCAAAATACTATTTTTAGTGCCTATGATACTTAAAGCTTTACTGGCAAAAGCACAACAGATGCTGGAGCGTGGAGTAATACAGGAGCAATACATAAAAGAAAAGGTGTTTGGAGGCGCAGACATAGTGGTTTCAGGCGGAGCTCCGCTTGCCGACTACATAGCAGAAGGCTTTGAAAAATATGGCATTAAGGTTTTAAATGGCTATGGGATAACCGAATGTAGTCCTATAGTTACGGTTTCAAATCATATCGATTATAAAACGGGAGCAGTAGGTAAAATTAATAATCTGTATAATACCAAGGTGGTAATACACAACGGATGTATCCTGGTTGGCGGAGATATTGTCATGGAAGGATATTATACTGAAGAAGAGAACCCTTTTATATTTATTGATGAAGAAAGATTTTTTAATACCAAAGATTATGGATTAACAGATGATGATGGAAATCTGTATATAAGAGGACGGGATTCAAATTTAATCATAATGGATGATGGTAATAATATTTCTCCTGAAGAAATAGAAAACAGATTTGAAAAATATGCAGCTATAGAAGGGGTAATTGTTTATCCCGGAAAAGTTAATGGAAATAATATTTTATGCATAACTGTTAAGCCGACAAATGAGATAATAGGTGAATACAGCTTAGATGAAATAAAAAGCATGGTAAACATAATTATAAAAGAAGTAAATGCTGCTTTACCATCATTTAAAATGATAAAAAAAGCTGTTATAAGAACTGAGCCTTTTATTAAGACTGGCTTAAATAAAATTAAAAGAATTGAGGAGAATACAAATGGACAGTGTGATTAATATAATTAAACACTTTTTGCAGAATGATGAATTAGAAATTAATGCTGATACAAGACTGGCAGAGGATTTAGGCATGTCATCATTCGAACTCATGGAATTGAGCTGTGAATTTGAAGATGAGTATGATATTAAATTTCAGACAGATGAAATGATTAATTTTCAGTCGGTAAGTCAGATTTATGAATTTTTAAAGGCAAGAGCAGTGTTTGAATAGAAAGGATAAAAAATGAAAGAAATAGTATATGGATTAGAAGGAATAGAACAGTCTGATATTGATATTTTTACAGATATGATTACATATGTATCTGAATATATTTACGGAATTACAAAACAAAAAGATAAGCTTGTTCTTGAAATAGAAGATACAAGAGAGGAGGAAATACTTAAGAAAATAAAAGAACTGAGAGGATATTTAAAGCTTGATGATGTGAAGAAAGGAAGAAACGTTGAGACAAAGATACTTGAAGATTATGAGGAAAATGAAGCAATCAATGAAATAAGTCCTTTTGACGAGCTTATTAGAACAGGAAGCATTGTAGAGATGACAGACGGGGTATATGGCTACAGCGGATTGTTTTTAAAGGTTTTTAAATATTTTAATGATAAAATCGAGGAATTTGGACGAAAAACCTTCAAGGATATTATTGAATTTGAAGATTCTATATTATATACCGTGAAAGAATATGAAAGAGGACTATATTTTGAAAGCTTTCCTCATCATTTGTGCTTTGAGACAAATATGAAAAGCGATGTGGAGCTGTTGGACAGATTTTCAAAAAACGGTGCATCAGACCCGGAAATTTTTGATATTGTGAATTTTAAAAAGCCTAAAAATATATTGAGGCATGCCGCCTGTGTACCAATTTATCCCATATTAGAAAACAGAGTAATAGAAGAGGACAAGCCTGTATATTATATGGTATCCGGAAAGTGCTTCAGAAATGAGGATAAAAATGCAACGGAGCTTTCAAGGCTAAATGAATTTTACATGAAGGAATATGTTTGCGTAGGTACATATGACCAGACGATAAGAATGATAGAAGAGGCAAAGGCACTTTGGCATTATTGGATAGACACATTTAAGCTCAAGTGTACAATAGAAACCGCAAACGATTCTTTTTTTGCGAATAATTATAAAAAACTTAAGATATTTCAAATTATGGGCAATTCAAAGCAGGAGTTCAGGGTAGACCTTCCTCATAGTAAAAATCAATGTGCTGTAAGCTCTGCAAATGTACATAGAACTCATTTTACGAAAACATATAATATTCATTCTGAAAATTCGCTTTGCAGCAGTTCATGCTTTGCTTTCGGAGTAGAGAGACTTACATACGCGCTTTTGTGTCAGAAGGGACTTGACGTTAATAAGTGGGACGAAGCAACGCGAAAGGAAATATTCGGAGATGAATGAAAAATATATTGTCATCGGATCAGGAGAACTGGCGGTACGTATTGCAAAGCTATTAATTACTAAAGTGTCTGAGCTGACTGTTATTGAATATAAGTATAGTGGTAAATCTATGGTAGAGCGTTTATGTATGGCGGAAAAAATACCATATAAGCAGCTGACAAAAAATGAAATTACTAATGAAATTAAAAGTGAATTAGAAACTTCAAAGGTTAAGATAGTGAGTGCGGTCAATACATATATTTTCCCTGCAGAGATTGTGGAAAATCCGAATTTTTATGGAATCAATTATCACAATGCATTGCTTCCAAAGCATCGAGGGATGAATGTTGAGAGTCATACAATATTTGCTTTGGATAAGGAAAGCGGTATTACATGGCATAAAATTGCTGAAGATATTGATACCGGTATGATAGCCTGCCAGAAAAAAATATTATTAGCAAATAATATGACATCTATCAGATTGCTGATGCTGCAAAGCAATCTGGCATATGAAGGTTTTGCAGAGATAGCAGATGATTTTATAAATGAATCTGTTGACTTTTATAATCAGCAGGGAGATGGAGAGTATCACCCTATAAATCAGGCTCCAAATGGGGGAGTTATGTCTCTTGATATGAAGGATAGTAAAATTCATGCTTTTCTGCGGGCGATGGATTACGGAATAATATCTCCATATGGTATGCCAAGAATAAATATTGCCGGACAGCAGTATACGTACAGAAGCTATTCTATTGAACCAGCGGATGATAAAGAGCCATACTTTATTCTAGACGGCAGGGAAATAAGGTTTAAGGTTGATAAATCAGGCTACAATTATATACTGAAAAATGTTGCTTTAATACAGAAATAGCAAAAAACAAAAAAAGAGCCTGGCGGTCAGATACTGTCAGGCTCTAAGAACAAATATCACGTAAAAATTTTACAGAAAGCCTTCACAAGCTCTCAAAAAATACATACTATGCAAATTAGTCTGTGATATCATCAAGAGTATCCTTGATGTCATCAAAGGTATCCTCTGCCTTTTCCTTGATGTTCTCAAAGAAGCTCTTTGCGTCATCCTTAACCTCTTCAGCCTTGTCGCATGCTGCATCTACAGTATCTTCTACAGCGTCAGCGACGTCATCCTTGATATCTTCAGCCTTGTCGCAAACATCTTCAACTGCATCCTCTACAGCATCAGCTGCATCCTCAGCAGCGTCATCAACATCATCCTTGTCAAAAGGAATATTTACATAATTGCGATCCTCGTCTGTCTCATCGAAATCATCATCATCGAAATCGTCATCATAATCAAAATCATCTTCTCTGTTTGAAAAATACTTAACGAGTGCGGCTGTTCCGGCTGCAACAGCGCCGGCTGCAACGAGACCGATTAAAAAACCTGTGCTTTTCTTGCTCATAATTTTGTTCTCCTTTCAAATTATATAAAATACATTTAAATAGTATTTAAGCTTTATGTGAATATTATAATATGATTTCGTCAAAAAGAAAAGTAAAAATAATAAATTTATATGATTTTAATATATTATACCTGAAATTGAGTGTCAATTTAATGGTTTAAATAATATAAAGCACATATTAACCTCAACATTAATATATACAATTCTGAAAAGACTATTCTAAAAAATATAAAGGAATATTAAAGACAAGTTATTCATAATATTTCTTAACAGAAATGAAGAGGAAATATAATATCGGATGTCATTATTAAAGAAAATAATAATATCAGTTTTACTCGTTTTAACAGCCGGAATAATTATATTTGTATTTTATAATTACCCTGACAGAAAAATATGCGTAAGCAGGGCTGCGGGCTACAGGCAGGCTGCTATTATATTGGGAATTGATGAAAATAATGAATATAATAATTATTTTAATGAATTTAGAGACACTTACTGGTTTATGAAATATATAAATTTTTTATATGAAAAAGAGTATATTGATGAGGCATTTATAAAGGCAGACTGTGATTTGATGTCGGAAAATATAACTATAGCAGAAGCAGCGCATTTGATTAACGCATGTAAAAAAGATTTTACGCTTGAATATAAGCTTATGGAGCTTGAAAACACTGCAAAGAAATATAATGAGAATAATTACACAGAGATAAGCTATGAGCAATGGGATAAGATACTTGAGCTTATTGAAAATGTATATGACAGAAAGGGTGATATTGAAGAAAAAGAGCTTTTCGTGTTTGCCACGCCTGCCTATGTACACAGTCTTAAAGCGTGGCAGGCTGTGACGGACAAAGGTATCTTTGAATTCGAGGGATATGCGGCGGATGAATTTGTTGATAAAAAGGTCAGGGCTGTTTTTGTGGATGATAAGCTTTTAAAGGCAGAGGTTATATCAGAGCGCGCGGAGTATGAAAATGCTATAATATACCAGCAGGGAACAATGCTTAAGGTAATGCTTGAGGGCGTTGAGAGAAACTTTGTACTTAATAAAGCCTTAGAAAATGAAGGCTATGTGCTGGCGGATATTAATGTTAAGAACGGCAGCATTACAAAGATAAAGCTTAAGAATGAAAAAATAAAAGGTGCAATTCACACGATAAAGGACGGATATATTGATATTGAAGGATATGACAAATTAAAATTACATGATAATGTGCACATTTTTAAGACCTTTGGCGATACAAAGGAGCTTTCAATGAATGATTTGATGATAGAATATGACGTATATGAGTTCATTGTGGCTGAAAATCAGATTTGCGGCATTTATATGGTAAGAGAGGCTGAGCCTGATAAAATCAGGGTTATTATTTCGGATTATGAGATTAAATCATTATATCATAACGAGGTTGAGTGTTCATCGGAGAGCGGACTTTTAATATCCTCGGGCACTGAGACTATGGTTATCGGCAGGGGTGAAAAATTCTTAATAAACAGGGACAGCCCATATTTTGCAAATGGAAGAATTGTTATAAGACCTATGGATGCCGGCAGCATATTAATTTCAAGCATAGAAAGAAAATGCGGTGACGCGCTTTATCCGGGAAGTCTTGAGCTTACTCTTCATGATGACGGTATACTTGTGATAAATGAACTATTTATTGAGGATTATTTAAAGCGTGTGGTTCCGAGTGAAATGACCGCGGGTTCTGACCTTGAAGCCTTGAAGGTACAGGCGGTCTGTGCCAGAAGCTATGCGTACAGGCATATAAAGAGCAATTCTTATGCACAGCTCGGTGCGCATGTTGATGATACTACAATGTTTCAGGTGTACAATAACAGACCGATGAGTGAAAACACGGACAGGGCGGTAGATGAAACTGCAGGCAAAGTTCTTTGTTACAATGACGAGCCTGTTACAACCTATTATTATTCAACATCGTGTGGGTATTCCACAGATGTGTCAATATGGGGAGATGATGCTGCAAAAACACCGTATCTGGCAGGAATAAGACTTTCGGACGGCGATTATACAGATGTAGGCAATAATGACATGTTTGCAGCCATGATAAAGAGTAAGGATGAATCTGACTGGGAAAGCAATTATCCATGGTACAGGTGGAATACAACGCTTGATGCCGGCAGTCTGTCTGAAATTATAAATGAAAATATATCAAAGTATTCTCTGGATAAATTTGAGGATGTAGATGTGCTGCAGCCGGACGGCAGCTTTACGCCGCAGTATGTCAACAGCATAGGCACTGTCAGGAACATTGAAATACTTGAAAGAGGCAGGGGCGGGGTTGTAAGTATGCTTTTAATTCAGGGCAGCCAGAACACTGTAATACTGAATAAAGCGGGCGCTGTAAGAAATGTTCTGGGGAGCTCATCAACGGAATATATAAGAAATGATGGTTCGACGGCAAAGGGACAGAGATATCTTCCAAGCGGTTTCTTTACCATCGACGGCGTTAGTGAAAACGGAGAGCTTAAGGAATTAATAATTAGCGGAGGAGGCTTCGGACACGGTATAGGCATGAGCCAGAATGCGGCGGAGGAGCTTGCAAAGCAGGGGAAAGGCTATGAAGAAATATTGCAGATATTTTACCCCGGAACCGAGGTTAAGGATGTTTCAAAGGATTGATGAGATAATCTTAGGGAGCACGTAGTCCGTAGTAATCCCAGGTATCGTGTGGTTAAAATACCTTTTGACCACAATATATATAGTTACATTATATCTTGAAAGCATTAAAAAAATAATATACAATATAAATAAATTTTTAATAATCAGTACCATTGGCAGAAGCTTGTTAATACTTTATTTAGGAGAATGCGAACATGAAATTACTAAAGAAATTAGGAAGCATAGGTTTAGCTGCTGCAATTATATTAAGCATGGGTGCATGCAGCTTTGGAGGGAAGGAAAAGCCACAGGAGACACAGCCTGAGAGCACAACACAGGTACAGGAGACTTCAGCTCCTGAAACTTTAGCTCCTGAGATTGAGGTCCCGACTGCTGAGGACAATCAGGAGGATTCAGCCGCGAAAAACGGAGATATTTATATTCTGTTTACCAGTGATGTACACTGTGGCATAGAAGAAGGATTTGGGTATGTCGGTCTTCAGCAGATGCGCAGCACACTTGAAAAAGACGGCTACACAACAATTCTTGTGGATGACGGAGATTCAATACAGGGGGATTCAATAGGACAGTTAAGCAAGGGAGAGACGATACTCGACCTTATGAACGCTCTCAAATATGATGTGGCGATTCCGGGGAATCATGAATTTGATTATGGTATGGAGCGCTTCTTAGAGCTTGCTAAAAAGGCAGATTTTCAGTATATAAGCTGCAATTTTAATAAGGAGGGCGAGCTGGTATTTAAGCCTTATACAATTATTGAGGCGGCAGGTAAGAAGATTGGTTTTGTAGGTGTTACAACTCCAAGGACGATTGTATCGTCAACACCGGTATATTTTCAGGATGAGAACGGCAATTATATTTATAATTTTATGCAGGATCAAACCGGTGAAAAGCTATACGCAGCAGTTCAAAAGGCTGTTGACGGCGTAAGGGCAGAGGGCGCTGATTACGTATATGTAATCGGTCATTTGGGATTTGAGGACGAATGCAGACCATGGACATATGCTGATATTATTGAGCACACAAACGGCATAGATGTATTTCTTGACGGACACAGCCACGATACCGAACAGGTCGTTATGAAGAACAAGGATGGCAAAGAAGTGGTACGTTCAGCGGTCGGAACAAAATTAAGCAACATAGGCTACAGTCATATTTCAGCAGAGGACGGAATAGTTGAAACAAATATCTGGAACTGGTCAAACAGTATATCAGCACCGAAGCTTTTTAATCTGCATAACGACATCAGCGATATAATTGATGTTAAGCTTAAAGAGCTGGATGAACAATTAAGTGAGAAGCTTGCAGATAATACTGTATTCCTTACAATAAACGACCCGAATGTAGTTGATGATGCAGGCAATCCTATTCGTATGATTAGAAGAGCAGAAACTAATTTAGGCGATTTCTGTACGGATGCATTCAGGCTTCAGGGTGAAGCTGACATTGCATTTATCGTTGGTGGAAACATAAGAGCCGATTTTGCAAAGGGTGATGTATCATATAAGGATGTCCTGAATGTGTTTCCGTACGGAAACTATCTGTGCGTGATAGAAGTTACGGGACAGCAGATTCTTGATGCGCTGGAGTGGGGCGCAAGAGCAGTTCCTGAGCAGAACGGCGGCTTTTTGCAGGTATCAGGCTTAAGCTATGAGATAGATGTTGCAATTCCGAGCGGCTGCAAGACAGATGAAAACAGCATGTGCGCAGGAATTGAGGGAGAGCGCCGTGTAAGAAATGTCTTAGTTGGCGGCGAGCCTATTGATGTAGAGAAAAAATATACCGTTGCAGGTACAGATTATACACTTTTGGGCAATGGTGACGGTTATACAAGCTTTGACGGTGCAGAGGTGCTTAGAGAAGAAGTAAAAATTGATACTCAGGTTATTGTTGATCATTTTATTTATACATATGAAAATGATATGCAGGATGAATATGCAGACCCTTACGGACAGGGCAGAATAACAATTATTGATGATGCAGAATAAATAAATGGTAAAAACTATTAAATACATGTGAGGGGTATGGGAAATGGTAAATTACAAAGAAAAAGTGACTATGGATTCTTCGGGCTTTGTTTTGTTGGCTGACTATGTGCCGGGAATAATTCAGGAGATAAGATATTACAGCACATATAATTTCATAGGCGACAGAATTGACGGCTACGAGGAGCCTTGTGCGATTATTACGAAGGAAGCGGCAAGAGCACTTAAGTCCGTAAGCAATGAGATGAATGTGCAGGGCTATCGCCTGAAAATATATGATACGTACCGCCCGGCAGGTGCAGTCAGACATTTCGTGATGTGGGGCATAGAGGATACCGATATACGAATGAAACCATATTTTTATCCGAATTTAATGAAGCAGGATTTATTTGCACAAGGCTATATCGCAAGTAAATCAAGCCACAGCCGCGGCAGCACGGTTGATTTGACTCTGTTTGATATGAGCACCGGCAAGGAGCTTGATATGGGCAGTCCGTTTGATATGTTCAGTGAGGTATCGCACCCGGATTACATGGGTATTACAGAAGAGCAGTATCACAACAGAATGATTCTGCAGAACGTCATGAAAAGAAATGGTTTTAAGCCGATAGACTGTGAATGGTGGCATTTCACGCTTGAAGATGAGCCATATCCTGATATTTATTTTGAGTTCCCGGTTTCATCAGAATATTTAAAAGATAAGCACTAATATATGTTGAAAATGTCCATCCATTATACATGGGTGGACATTTTTTGCAGACATAAAATACCGCACAGGCGGCAAAACCAGCCCGTGCGGTGTAATAATGCTTTATAATCTTATATCGGTTTACTGCTTCTCAAGAGCAAGAGTCTTTGTTGTAATATCACAAACCTCAGCAGGTCCGTAGTACTGGATAGCACCCGGATATACGAATGCAGTCTCAACTGCCCATTCGTCTCTGTGAGCCTCAAAGTACTTAAATGGCTTGCCGTCAAGCTCAACAAGTGCCTTCTTGATAACAGGCTTGTCCTCGCCGTGTCTTCTCTCGATGTTCATCATCTTTGTGATTGGCATACCGCCTGCAACCCACTCATTTGCCGGCTTTGAAAGGTTAGAAACCTTTGAAAGATATCCGTTGTAGCCATACTGGATAAGCATAAATGCGTTGTAGCCTAATGAGTAGCAGTAGTCTGAATCAAAGTTTGAAGGGAATGCGCATCTTCCTTCGTATCCGAAGAAGTGATGAAGTGCATTGAACTTGCCCTTATATGTGCCTGCAGCCTTTCTTGCAGCTAACTTATCCTTAACAAGTGCTGAGAACAACTTCTCTGACTCGATGAGAGATACCTGTACGTTGCCGTGCGGGTCTCTTTCAAGGAATAACTGCTGCTGAATGCCCTCAGGAAGAATAGCAAATACAGCCATAGACTCCTTTGTAAGACCGTTCTCAATAAATGCATACTTGTCCTTCCATGTTGGAAGAGCGTTGAATGCGTCAGCCTTGCTTCCTGCAAGAAGCTCATTAATCTCTGAAATAAGAACTGAGAATTCAGGAACAAACTCTACAACACCCTCAGGGATAATAGCAACACCGAAGTTCATGCCGTTTGCAGCTCTCTTTTCAACTGAATCAGCGATGTAATCTGCAATCTGTGAAAGTGACATCTTCTTGGCAGCAACCTCCTCAGAGATGAGGCAGATGTTTGGCTGTGTCTCAAGAGCGCACTCAAGAGCAACATGTGATGCTGAACGGCCCATAACCTTGATGAAATGCCAGTACTTCTTTGCTGAGTTGGCATCTCTTTCAATGTTGCCGATAAGCTCGCTGTATGTCTTTGTAGCAGTATCAAAACCGAATGAGCACTCGATATCGTCATTCTTAAGGTCGCCGTCGATAGTCTTTGGACAGCCGATAACCTGAACGCCTGTGTTGTGAGCTGCAAAATACTCAGCTAAAACAGCAGCGTTTGTATTTGAATCGTCGCCACCGATAATAACGATAGCTGTGATGCCGTGCTTCTTACAAACCTCTGATGCGATGGCAAACTGCTCATTTGTCTCAAGCTTTGTTCTGCCTGAACCGATGATATCGAAACCGCCTGTGTTTCTGTATGCGTTGATATACTCGTCGTCAAAGATTAAATAATCGTCTTCAATAAGTCCGCTTGGACCATTCTTAAAGCCGTAAAGAACGTTCTCAGGGTTTGTAGCCTTTAATGCATCATATAAACCGCAGATAACATTGTGTCCGCCAGGTGCCTGTCCGCCTGAAAGGATAACGCCAACAACCTGCTTCTTTGCAGCTGATGTGTTCTGGCCTTTTTCAAAGGTAATCTCTTTCTTGCCGTATGTGTTAGGGAAAAGAGCCTTAATCTTGTCCTGGTCAGCTACGCTCTGTGTCTCTTCGCCTTCCTTAACGCAGATATCTGCGATACCGTTTCTAAGCATTCCCGGAAGCTTTGGAGAATACTCATATCTAGCCTTTTGTAAAGATGAAATATTCATAATCAGTCTCCTTCTTGTAAAATAATTATATTCGCCTAAATTATAAAGCATTAAGCCGGAAATGTAAACAATTAAATTCATTATATAAGGAAAATAAAACAAATATAAATTGACATTAGCAAAAAACACTTTTATAATCTATTCTGATATTTAAGTGCAGGAGGAAACAGCATGGATAAGATAAAGATGACGACGCCTTTAGTAGAGATGGACGGCGACGAGATGACACGTATTTTATGGAAGATGATAAAGGACGAGCTTTTGCTTCCTTTCGTTGACCTCAATACTGAATATTATGATCTGGGACTTGAGAACAGAGATAAGACAAACGACCAGGTAACTATTGATTCTGCAGAAGCGACAAAGAAGTACGGCGTGGCTGTAAAGTGCGCGACAATCACTCCGAACGCTGCCAGAGTTAAGGAATATAATTTAAAGCAGATGTGGAAGAGTCCGAACGGAACTATCAGGGCAATCCTTGACGGAACAGTATTTCGTGCCCCGATTATCGTAAAGGGAATCGAACCATACGTTAAGTCATGGAAGAAGCCTATCACACTTGCAAGACATGCTTACGGCGATATTTACAAGGCTGTTGATATGAAGGTTGAAGGACCTGGCAAATGCGAGCTTGTATTTACTGATGCAGCGGGCAATGAGACAAGAGAGCTTGTTCATGAGTTTAACGGCAGCGGCGTTGCAATGGGTATGCACAATACTACAAAGTCAATTGAAAGCTTCGCAAGATGCTGCTTCAATTATGCGCTTGATACGAAGCAGGACGTTTGGTTTGCCACAAAGGATACAATTTCAAAGAAGTATGACCATTACTTTAAGGATGTGTTCCAGGAGATATTTGACGCTGAATACAAGGCAAGATTTGAAGAGCTTGGAATCACATATTTCTATACGCTTATTGATGACGCTGTAGCCCGCGTAATCAAGTCAGAGGGCGGTTACATCTGGGCATGCAAGAATTATGACGGAGACGTTATGAGCGATATGGTTGCGACTGCCTTCGGTTCGCTTGCAATGATGACCTCAGTGCTTGTATCACCGGACGGCAATTATGAGTACGAGGCTGCACACGGAACAGTACAGAGACATTATTACAAATATCTTGAGGGCGAGAAGACATCTACAAATTCAGTTGCAACAATATTTGCGTGGTCGGGCGCTCTTAGAAAAAGAGGCGAGCTTGACGGCATTTCAGAGCTTGCAGGCTTTGCAGACAAGCTTGAGAAGGCAACAATTGACACAATTGAGTCAGGTATTATGACAAAGGACCTTGCATTAATTACAAGCCTTGAGAATGTAACAGTTGCCGACAGCGAGGAATTTATAAAGGCAATCAGAAAAAATCTTGAAGCATTAGTTTAAATATAATAATAAAGAGAGTATCTTGAAGAGTCATTTAAGGTACTCTTTTTTAAATCTTTTTAAATATATATTTTATAATTTCATTTGTTGAATTTATATATGCAATTGGGTATAATAAAAGAAATGTCCTTTGAAAACAAATTTCCTTTTTGTTCTGTATTAAACGACAGAATGAAGCACAATATGACAGGAGGAAGCATATGTATTCAGTTGTACTGGTTTACTCCGAAGGCTTCGATATTCATTTAGTTGAAGATATAAGCTGGGAGGAAATGAACTGTGAAGCAGTGAAAACTGCTGCTTGTACAAAAGAGGAAATTGTTGAGATAATAAATTTACAGCCGGACATTATATTTTTATGTACAGAAGAAGACAACAATATATTTGATATTGCGGATGAGCTTGCAAACAATATCCCTGATTGTGTTTTCGGACTCATAAGCAGTGAAGGAAGCTTTGAATTTGCCAGAAATGCATTGAACAGGGGAATTTCAAAATACATTATGCTGCCATTGGATTCATTTGAACTGGTTGAATCGGTGGAATGTATGCAGTATATGGTAAGAGAGAAGAAATGCTTAAGATATGGTGAAAAATCAGGATTTGATTTTGACTTTGAGCTTGAGCAGATAGGAAGCTTTGCCGTGAGAAATGCACTTCGTTATATAGAGAAGAATTATTCACGAAAGCTTACGCTTGAGGAGGTCGCCGGGCATATTCATATAAGCAAGTGGCATTTAAGTAAGCTTTTAAACAGTTATCTTGGCAAAAGCTTCAATGACGTGTTAAACGGTTACAGGTTAAAAGAGGCAAAACAGCTGTTAAAAGACCCTTACATGAAGATAGGTATGATTGCCGAGGCGGTAGGTTATAATGACAGCGCGATATTCTCCCATGTGTTTAAACGTCTGGAGGGTATGACTGCGGTTGAGTACAGAAATAAAGAATTAGCGGGCAGATGAAATCTGCCCGCAGGATTATGCAAGTTCTGCGATTCTTGAAACACCGACATATATATCGGATATCTTATACCAGGTAGGAAAGTCGGTTACACCGGTTGCAGGCAGGTTAAATACCCGCTGGAATATTCGGACCGAATTGGCGGTGGCTTCGCCGTATATTCCGTCCTCGACAAGCTTAGGTATGGCAGGATATGCGGTGCTTATAACATTAAGCTGCTGCTGCAGCTGTAAAACCTTTTGTCCTGTAGAGCCGATATCAAGATTGTAGCCGGGCCATGAATACGGAATGCCCGCAATCTGCTCTGCAGAGTTAATATAGATTTCATCACCGTAATAAAAACGCAGAATGTCGATGGTGCTGTACCCCCGGTCGCCAAGGTATTTAGAGCCCCACTGTGACATCCATTCAGGGCACTTGGTGCGTTCTCCATCGCAGTATTGCGTGAGAATTGGCTGCTTTACGTTAGGCTTTGATAAATAACGGTCAAATATTTCATCGACTATGACCGATATGGTATCGAAAATATTTCTGCCGTATATCCATTTATGGTCAAAGGCGGTAGAAGAGGTGATGGTAAAATTATATCCTTTGTTTCTGTACCATTCAGTATATACACGGTTCAGGGTAAAGGACATGATGGCAAGTATGTTTGCGCGGATGGCGCTTTGCGGCCAGGTCGCATAGATTTCGCTTGAAGCCACATTTTTAATATAATCCTTATAGCGGACATAATAATCCGGTGCAGTCCGGTCTGTCGGCACGCCGTCATGTACAACTATGATTTCTGGGACAACCACGCGGCTTAAGACTATATTGCCGGTTTCTTCTATGGGCTTAACGGAGGCTTCCGCAATTTTAGGAGGGTAAATTCCGTACAGCGTATGTGCGGGAATTACAATAGGGTCAGGAGCACCGGTTTCGGCTTGAAGTGGTACAAGCCTTACATTCTGGATAGACTTTATGTTGGGAAGTACCTCCGAACCGCTGATAATAACATTTTTGAAGCCTTCGGCAGAAATATTGATTGTAAATTCCGAATAAGGCATATTTAGTCCGGGCTCAAGGCTGTAGTCGATTGGCGGCGTAGGGACTGATATTATATCTGTATTCCCGGAGGAATCAGTCTGTATTTCTTCAAATATGCTGTCAGGCTCGCCGCTGTATGATATACTTACCTTAGCATCAGGCACCGGATAGTTGTCGGACACAGAAGTAACATTAATCATGAGTTCGCCGGTAGAATCACCATTTGCAGATGCTTTAAGAGAATTGTTCATACTGTCACCGATTAGATATATTTATTTATAATATTCATAAAATCATATAAATATAACCATTAAAATTTAGGGAGAACATTATATGCAGGAGAGTTTTGGAAAGAGAATCTGGAGATTAATATATCCGATGCTTACATATATGGCTGTGCTCAGGTTTGTGGAATTTATGGCATTAAGCCTGATTTCCATGACGTATATGATGAACAACAAAAATTTTACCGTGAGAATCAGCCCGGAGGTTCAAAGTGAGCTGGAGAAGATATACAGCGAATATATCAATGAAATCAATATTGCGGCATTTATATGCGTTATACCGCTTTTGATATTATTTATGTATTTGGACAGGAAGAGAATGGCGCAGGCAGGTAAAAGTGAGGCGCATGAAAAGACATCTCTGTACAAATATATATTTGTTCCTGTGCTTGGCGCACTGTGCTGCGTGGCCTGGACATTTATGATTATAATGGGAGGCTTTAAGCTTAATGGCATGAATAATTATCCCGATGTTTTTTTCTGCGGGAAGACAGTAATTGAGCTTATAGCACTTGGAATATTATCGCCTGCAGCGAATGAATTGCTGTTAAGGGGAGTATTGTACAATCGCCTTAAAGAAAACACCTCTGTAATGCTTTCAGCCCTGATGATATCATTTTTTTCAATGTTCAGTGCGTATTCAATACCGGAGGCTGTATATTTGTTCATTATGTCCCTGTTGTCGGTTTATCTTTATGAAAGATATCATTCAATAATTGCGCCTGTATTATTAAATATCGGGGCGGCGGTAATTGCGGTGCTTGAGAGAGAAGAAAAAGTGCTGAGTACGCTCTACAGCTCGTGGAGCACATTTTTAATATCGACAATAGGTTTTGTTGTTTTGACAATACTTTTGCTGTGCTTAATAGAAAAGCTCGTGCTTAATAAGCAGGAAAAAGACCCGTTTGAGATTAAAATTGATATTGACATGAATATAATGTAATGATTTTAATATTAATAATTTGCAGTTGTCCGAAGAGGGACGGGGGAGTGAAATGAGAAATTTTATCAACAGATTCAGTCAGTTTATGGTCGGCAGATACGGCATGGATGCACTTGGAAAGTTTTTAAACATAGTGTCAATTATTATGCTGGTGCTTGCCCTGATTACGAGGATAAGCGTGTTTTATCTGTTGGGACTTGCGCTTATCGGTTATAATTATTTCAGAATATTCTCACGCAATATAAATAAAAGATATGCAGAGAACCTCAAATATTTAACTGTTAGAAATAAGCTTAAATACAATTTTGACAGGCTTAAAATAAGACTTAAACCGAGGCAGGACGCAAAGACACATAAGGTGTTTACATGCCCGTCCTGTAAGCAGAGGGTGAGAGTGCCCAGGGGAAGAGGCAGAATAGAGATTAAATGCCCGAAGTGCGGCACTAAGTTTGTAAAAAAGACCTGATATATAATATTTGAACGGAGTGGGAAGATATGTTTGGATATGTTACAGTCAATAAAGACGAGCTTAAGGTAAAGGATTATGAAAGATACAGAGGGTATTACTGCGGCCTGTGCCATACCTTAAAGAGACTTTACGGGGCTACGGGAAGGATAACCCTCTCATACGATATGACATTTCTGGTCATATTCCTGACAGGCTTGTATGAAAGCATGCCTGATGATGAATTTAAAAGATGCGTTCCGCATCTGACGAAAAAGCACAGGGTGCTTGCAAATGAATTTTCGGAGTATGCGGCAGATATGAATATTCTGCTGACCTACAACAATTTGAAGGACGACTGGATTGACGACAGAAAGCTTTATGGTGCGGCGGGCGCAGCGGCACTGAAGCGTAAATATAATAAGGCGTGTAAAAAGTATGACAGGCAGGCTGAGGCGGTAAACACATATATGCAGGAGCTTATAAAATGCGAGAAAGAAAGAGATTATAATCTTGACAGAGCCTCAGGACTTACAGGCAGGATGCTTGCAGAGATATTTGTGTATGACGAGGATGTGTGGGCAGAGGATGTAAGGGCAATGGCGTTTTATCTCGGAAAGTTTATTTATATAATGGACGCTTACGAGGATGTCTACAAGGATAAGAAGACGGGAAATTATAACCCGCTGATGCCACTTGTTGAGGATGCTGATTTTGAAGGAAAATGCGAGTCAATACTTACTATGATGGCGGCAGACTGCTCAAAGGCTTTTGAAAGACTGCCGATTATATATGATGCGGAGATATTGAGGAATATACTGTATTCAGGCATATGGACAAGATTTGAGGCGGTAAAGGCAAAGAGACAGGAAAAAGAAGCAGAAGAAACAAAGACTGAATAAGCAGTTTAGTACATAGAGTTTAGTTGGAGGGAAATATGACAGACCCATATAAGGTGCTCGGTATTTCGAGGAGTGCTACTGATGAAGAGGTTAAAAAAGCATATAGAAAATTAAGTAGAATATATCATCCTGACGCCAATGTAAACAGTGCAAATCAGGCTCAGGCAGAGGAAAAATTCAAGCAGGTGCAGGAGGCCTACAAGCAGATAATGCACGAAAGAGAATACGGGAGCCAGAGCAGCTATTCGGGCTATGGCAGCTCATCTTACGGCGGTTCAGGCTACGGAAGCTCGTCAGGCTCGGGCTATTCGGGACACAGCTCCACAGGTTATGGAGACTATGGTGATTTCGGCGGCTTCGGTAACTTTGGCGGCTTTGGCAACTTCGGCGGCTTCGGTAACTTCGGTGATTTCGGCAATTTTGGCGGATATTATTCACAGAGCAGTTCAGCCTCTGACAGTCAGGAGGATATCGAGCTTAAGGCGGCTGAAAACTACATAAGGAGCGGCTACTATTCACAGGCAATCAATACTCTTAACGGCATGTCGGCAAGAAACGCAAGGTGGTATTATCTTCATGCGCTTGCAAACAGGGGAATGGGCAACAACATAAGCGCACTGGATGATGCAAAGATGGCAGTGCAGCTTGAGCCGGGCAACATTCTCTACAGGAATCTTGTAAGCAGCCTTCAGAGCGGCAATCAATGGTATACAAGCAGGGAGACCGGCTATGACCGCCCTAGAGGCACATCAGCCTGCTGCTGGGAGATTTTATGCATAAATCTTCTGTGTAACTGCTGCTGCAGGGGGTATTAAACTGTCGTAAATTATTATACTGTCGGGAGGGTTAAATATGACATTTCGAAACGAATATCCAAACCCTCAGTTTGAAAGAGAAAACTGGGTGAATTTAAATGGAGAATGGGACTTTGGCTTCTCGTATCAGGGAAATGGTTTTGAGTTTTCAACAGATGAAGGACTGGCAGTCAGGCTTAGAAACAAGGGGGAATACACCAATAAAATCAATGTACCCTTCTGCCCGGAAAGCGTGCTTTCTGGTATAGGATATACTGATTTTATAAACATTGCATGGTATAGAAGGACTGTACAGATTGAAAAGAATGATGGTCTTGTGTTTTTACATATCGGCGCTGCGGATTATCAGACTACAGTGCTGGTAAACGGAAAATTTGCGGGAGTGCATAAAGGCGGCTACACTTCATTCAAGTTTGATATTACAGAGCTTGTCTTTGGCGGGGAGAATGAAATATTTATACTTTGCGAGGATGATGTCAGACATCCGCTTGTGTGCAGGGGAAAGCAGAGTGAATTAAAGCATAGTCATGACTGCGATTATACAAGAACCACAGGAATCTGGCAGACAATATTTATCGAATATGTTCCGGTAACTTATATTAAAGAAATAAAAATTTACCCGGATATTAATGATTGCAAGGCAATGGTATTTGCTGAATTTGAAGGCAAGGGCGATTTTTCCTGTGACGTGCTTTATGAGAGAAGAATAGTCGGAAGGATAGAAAGAAAAAGCGTAAGCGGCGGCAGATTTTTTGAAATACCGCTATTAGAAAAGCATTTGTGGGAGCTTGGCAACGGAAGATTATACTCGATGGTACTGCGCTTTAATGATGATGAGGTAAAGAGTTATTTTGGGCTTAGGGAAGCAGGACTTGATGGATTTAAGTTCCTGCTCAATGGAAAGAGCGTTTTCCAGAGGCTTGTGCTTGACCAGGGCTTCTATAAAGATGGAGTATATACAGCGCCGGATGATGAGGCGATGGTGAACGATATTTGTATCTCCATGAAGTGCGGTTTTAATGGAGCAAGACTGCACCAGAAGGTATTTGAGCCGAGATTCCTTTACCATTGTGACAGACTGGGATATATGGTATGGGGCGAGTACCCTAACTGGGGACTTGATGTTTCAAACCCTGAGAGCCTGGATGTATTTCTGAAGGAGTGGGGCGAGGCGGTTGAGCGCGACTTTAATCATCCTTCAATTATAGGCTGGTGTCCGTTTAATGAGACCTGGAATTATCATGGAAGAGCGCAGTATGACGGACTGCTAAGGTCTGTTTATCAATATACCAAGGCTGTTGACAGGACGCGTCCATGCATTGATACCAGCGGTAATTTCCACGTTGTCACAGATATTTATGATGTGCACGATTACTGTTGTGATACTGCATTTTTTAAGAAATGCTATGACAGGCTGATGGAGGATGGTTCGCTTTACGAACAGGTGCTTAATGAACATCCAAACCGCCAGAAATATGGCGGAGAGCCTGTATTTATCAGCGAATACGGCGGCATAAAGTGGGAGTCGGATAGAAGCATTAAGTCATGGGGCTATGGCGTGGATGTAAAGAGAGAGGAAGAATTCTTAGAGAGGTATAAGGGACTTACTGAAGCGATACTTAACAATTCGAAAATAATGGGATTTTGTTATACACAGCTGTATGATATTGAACAGGAGCAGAATGGACTCTTTACATATGATAGACGGAATAAGTTTGCAGATAAAGTATATAAAGAAATATGCAGGGTTAATATTTCTAAGGCAGCAATAGAATGATGCAAAATATCATAAATAAGCTCAATTTAAGAAACGATTTATATATTTTTTTCTTGATAGATTTTATTACTGTGCTATAATAAAGAGTAACAATTAAAGCTTGCGGATATAAACAGCTAGAATAAGGAGGAGAGAACAAATATGCAAGACAAAAAGATACCTTACAAGATTTATCTGGAAGAGAATGAGATGCCAAAGCAGTGGTACAATGTGCGCGCTGATATGAAGAACAAGCCGGCACCGCTTCTCAATCCTGGAACCTTACAGCCAATGACAGCAGAAGAGCTCAGTGGAGTATTCTGTGATGAGCTCGTTAAGCAGGAGATGAATAATACAGACAGATATATAGACATCCCTGAGGAGATACTTGATTTTTATAAGATGTATCGTCCGTCACCACTTGTCCGTGCTTACTGCTTAGAGAAGAAGCTCGGCACACCTGCAAAGATTTACTACAAGTTCGAGGGCAACAACACAAGCGGAAGCCACAAGCTTAATTCAGCGATAGCTCAGGCTTATTATGCTAAGAAGCAGGGCTTAAAGGGTGTAACAACCGAGACAGGTGCAGGACAGTGGGGCACAGCATTATCAATGGCATGCTCATACTTTGATTTGGACTGCAAGGTTTACATGGTTAAGGTTTCATACGAGCAGAAGCCGTTCAGAAGAGAGGTTATGCGTACCTATGGCGCAAATGTTACTCCTTCACCATCTATGACAACAGAGGTAGGCAAGAAGATTCTTGCTGAGCATCCTGGTACGACAGGAAGCCTTGGCTGCGCTATTTCAGAGGCAGTTGAGGATGCTGTAACACATGAGGGCTACAGATATGTTCTGGGAAGCGTGCTTTCTCAGGTACTCCTTCATCAGTCAATTATCGGTGAGGAGACTATGGCAGCGCTTAAAAAGTACAATATTGAGCCTGATATCATTATCGGCTGCGCAGGCGGCGGTTCAAACCTCGGCGGACTTATTTCACCATTCATGGGCGAGAAGCTTCGCGGCGAGAAGGATTATAGAATTATTGCAGTAGAGCCGGCATCATGTCCGAGCCTTACACGCGGTAAGTATGTATATGATTTCTGTGACACAGGAAAGGTTTGTCCGTTAGCAAAGATGTACACACTCGGCAGCGGCTTCATTCCTTCACCGAACCATGCAGGCGGACTTCGTTACCACGGCATGAGCTCAATCCTTTCACAGCTTTATGATGACGGATACATGGAGGCAATTTCAGTAGAGCAGACAGAGGTATTCAAGGCTGCTGAGATGTTTGCAAGAGTAGAGGGAATTCTTCCGGCTCCTGAGAGCAGCCACGCTATAAAGGCAGCTATCGACGAAGCACTTAAGTGCAAAGAGACAGGCGAAGAGAAGACTATCGTATTCGGTCTTACAGGAACAGGTTACTTCGACCTGGTAGCATACGAGAAGTTCCACAACGGAGAGATGAGCGATTACATTCCTACAGATGCAGACCTTCAGGTAGGCTTTGACGGAATTCCGAAATTCCCGGGAAATGAAATTTAATCCGAGAGAAGATAATTAACATAAAGGGCGGGGCGCTTAAGACACATGATTAAAGTGTCATGTACTGTGGGCGCCCCGCCTGCTTTTATATAATATTTAACAATTGCCTTTATAGGTCTTTTATATTAAAATTATTATATAAAAAATGATAAAAAATTTTTTGATTATTATCGTAAGATGTTTAAGTGGAGGTGGTTTTATGAAAAAAGCAAAAAAAATACTTAGCATGTTGCTTTCGGCTGCATTGATACTTAGTGCGGTAACAATAGTACCGTCAAGCGTCCGTGCCGACGAAACTGCTGAGGACTATGTAACAGATGTTATTACGGTAGACGATACCAATGCGCCAAAGCAGGTATATGTTGACTGGACGGCACAGAAAAGTGATGATAATAATATTGAATCAGACGCTGTGTATTCAGGTAACACATCCAAAAATTACGGTGCTATACAGATGCGCAGCAAAAACAGCAATTCCGGTATTGTAACAACTGAATCCGGTGGATATGTGCATAAAATCAAGGTTTACTGGTCAGATGTGAATGGTGAAAGAAGTATTAAAGTGTATGGCAGTAATACTGCATATTCATCACCGCAGGATTTGTACAATAATGAGACTCAAGGCATACTGCTCGGCACATTTTCTTATTATGATGCGGAGTATCATCGTAGTACCGAAACCAGTGAATTAATTATCGAAGAAGATTATTTGTATATCGGTATACGCTCTTCTTATGGAGCTTTATATCTGGATTCAATTGAGTTTCAATGGGATACGGATGTTATTCATCCTGAATGGAACTGGGCTGCCGATTACAGTTCTGCAACCGCCGTATTTACAGATGAGAGCGGAGTACATAGTGAGGCTGCAAGCATAACAAGCAGCATAACAAAGCAGCCGACTTATTTTGCAGATGGCGAGCGTACCTATACAGCAGTTGTCACCTATAACGGCACAACCTATAAAGACCGGAAGACAGAGGTGATTCCGAAGCTGGTGTTTGATGGCAGTGTTCCTTATATAGATGAGAACGGCGAACCACAGAATTCACCTATGGGCACAGTGCTGCTTACAGGACAGGAAACAGAGCTTAACGCCGGTTGGTATGCTGTTGCTGCGGATATTACCTACAATGATACTGTTTATCTGAATGGCGACGTGAAGCTTATACTTTGTGACGGAGCAGGAGCGGATATGGGCTGCGATAGCTTTTATCTTTCTACGGATAATGACAGCATTACTATTTATGGTCAGGAAAATAACAGCGGCAGAATATATGGACACTCTGAGTATGGCTATAATAGTCCAGATGTTATCAGTGCTGATTCCAGTTATGCCAGACCGATTGCCGGAAGGATTACCATGAATGGCGGAACAATTGAAAGAGGTTCATTAAGTTCAGTTCAGATTGAAGCCAAGAACATTACTATAAATGGCGGTATTTTGGATGAGTGCGCTGTAATAGCAAGTGAAACCGTGACAATCAATGGTGGAGATTTATTGATTAGCGGCGCTTTTGGACAGTTAAATGCCGGAACAGTTACAATAAACGGCGGAAAGACAGTTGTATCCGGCGGTGCGGATGCTATTGATGCTTCTGAATTTAACTTCAATGGCGGTGATTTCAGGGTTTGTGGCGGCATTAATGCAGATTCAATAAATCTTAGCTGGACTCATGGCTCAGATACTATTAACGCTGATAAATATTACATACTTATGATGACAGATTATAATCATGGAACCTATGTAAACCAGGAAGTAACACTTGTTAAGAATTTTATGGATAATGACGGCAATGTTTATCCGGCAGGCACGTATTCAAACGGAGAATTGAACTCTAAGGCTCTTTATCCCGATATAGACTTATGGAACGACCTCCAGCAGAGGATTAACGCAGCAGACAGCGGAGATACAATCACACTTACAGGCTCGTGTATAGCGCATTCTAATGACAGCGCAATTACAATCCCTGCCGGTAAGGCACTTACAATTGATTTAAATGGTTACACAATTGACAGAAATCTTGCAGATAAGGCTGCTGTAGCAGGCGGCAATGTTATTACAGTCAACTGTGACCTGACAATTATTGATTCAAGCAGTGAAAAAACAGGTAAGATTACAGGCGGCAACAATACAGAAAACGGCGGCGGAATTATTATAAATGGCGTTGATTTTGTAATTGAAAATGCTGCCATAACCGGAAACAAGTCTGCAGGCGATGGCGGCGGTGTATGGGGTAACGGATGGGTTACTGTCAAGGATGCTTCAATAACCGATAATACTTCTGCAGGCAATGGTGGCGGTGTATGCTTTAATTCTAACAGTACGTCTAACAAGCTTAAGGTTGAAGGCTCTGCAAATATCACAGGCAATAAGAAGGGCGATACTGAAAACAATGTTTATTTAACAAGCCAGATTTTTGTAGTACCTGTAAACAGCTCTTCATCACTTAATGCGGATGCGAGAATAGGCATTTCAGTACCTGATAACACAAGCTCAAAGAACATTACCGATTACCAGATGAGGGATAAGTTTATCGTTGACAATTTTATAAGCGACAGTGAGAAATATCTTGTGAGTATAAATTCAAGTGGAAACGCCCGTCTCCAGAAGTCATATGTTTTCCACTTTGATGCAAACGGCGGTGAAGGTACGATGGAGGATATCGTGGTGTATGACCCGACGGTTACTCTTCCTGAATGTACATTTACCCCGCCTGAGGGCAAACGCTTTAAGGCATGGTCGGACGGATTTACCACTAATGAGTATCCGGCGGACGAAGAGCTTGGCATCGCTCCGGGTATGTATGAATTTACAATCATTCCAATCTGGGCAGACGTTTATCAGATTACGGTTGCAGATAGTACAAATGGTACAATTTTAGCAAATAAGACAGAAGCGATTGCCGGCGAGCTGGTTAAATTAAACGTAGCTCCTGACGAAGGATATATGCTTGACACCTTAAGCGTAACATACGGCAATGGCCAGACAATGCAGGTAAATAACAACAGATTTTACATGCCTCAGGGTGACGCGGTAATTGAGGCGACATTTAAGGTTGATGAGAATTATCATCGCACATACTTTGTCGGACATACTTTAAGCTTGAATGGCGACATCGGAGTAAACTTCTTTGTTGACCTGACTGCTGAAGAGGCATCTGATGCTACAGTCAATTTCTCATGGGTAGTAAATGATGTTGAAAAGACTGCTTCAGTAAATCTTAATGGCACTGCTCCTACAGTTAACGGCTATAAGGCATCTTGCCGCATTGCACCTGCAGAAATGACCTACGAGATTACGGCAACGCTTGTAATAGACGGAGAAGAGATGGATACCGATGTTTATTCAGCAAAGCAGTATGCAGATTACATTATGACGGATGAGTTTGCTTCAAAGTACACCGGTACCGGAAACAGAACCTATGAAAATCTTAAGGCTCTGGTGCAGGCAATGCTTGATTACGGCACACGTGCACAGATAAGTTTTGACAGGGATAAGGACAATCCGGCAAACGGCGGCGTATATACATACACTGATGCGGTTGACCCTGAGAACATTGCAGGATCTGCAAGCGATATGACAGAGAATTTAAGCACATACGGTCTTACATACGCCGGCTCAACGGTAGTGCTTCTGACAGAAACATCTATCCGACATTATTACAGGATTACAGACCAGACGCTGTTTGATGCTGTGAAGAACGATATAACCTTCAACGGCACAAAGGCTGGTTACATTGAGAAGAGCGGTTACATTTACTTTGAATATGCGGGTATTGCAGCTGCCGATATTGATACGGTTTATACGCTTCATATCGGTACAAATGACTACAATTATTCAGTAATGGATTTCATTAAGAACTCTCTGTCAAAGCCTCGCACAGAGGAAAATGCAAAGACGCAGGATTTACTGACAGCGATGTATTATTACAATCAGATGGCAAATGCATATTTTGCAAAATAAATAAAATCACAGTGCGGGCGTGGCGTAAGCCACGCCCGTATTATGCGCGCCTGCGGCGCGGACGACAAATGAAAAGGAAGCTTACAGCCACACATCAGTTGACGTAAGCTTCCTTTTCGTTTGTCTAAAGGAGTTATACAAAACCTTTGAGAAAGGTTTGACCAATATTTTGTTTGATTTAAGCCGGTATATTTTATTTGCTTTCAAGGAACTTGTAAACAACCGCAGCGATTGCAGCGCCAACGAGAGGACCTACGATAAATACCCAAAGGCTTGCGATAGGGTCAGTGTTGCCTGAAATAGCAGCAACAACAGCAGGACCAAAGCTTCTTGCAGGGTTAACAGATGTACCTGTTAAACCGATACCGAGAATGTGTACCAAAGTAAGTGTAAGACCGATTACAAGGCCGCCAAATGAGCCATGTCCGCCCTTCTTTGATGTAACTCCGAGGATTGTCATAACAAATACGAATGTAAGAACTATCTCAACAAGTAAGCCTGCTGCAGCGCTTCCGTTCACGCCTGCAAGACCATTTGAACCAAAGCCGCCGGTCATATCCTTGACGCTGCCAAGGTTGAAGATAGCTGCTAAGATGCCTGCGCCTGCCAAAGCACCGAGACACTGAGAAACAACGTAGCCTGCGAAATCCTTCACATCCATGCCGCCGCTTAAAAGAACGCCCAGCGAAACAGCCGGATTAATGTGACATCCTGAAATGTTGCCCACACAATAAGCCATGCCTACGATAACAAGACCGAATGCAAGTGCTGTCAGAATGTAGCCGCCACCATTAGCTGCGTCGCATCCTACGAGCATAGCCGTGCCACAGCCGAGGGTAACCAATACCATAGTACCAATGAACTCTGCAATATACTTTTTCATGAGTTCCACCTCCATATATTTTATTGATAATATTGTAACACAGATTGGGGGAAAGTTAAAGGTAAAAATGTGAAAATGAAGCAAATGTTTGTTCAATAACCTCATCAATAATCAAATGTTATAAAATAATACCCACGCGGACGGGACATCCGACTGCGGCGTGCTGGTGTATAATGAGGACGCCGTCTTCAACATGTACGGCGGCACCATCACCGGCAACGAGGGCGGCGTTGACGTCAGTTCCGGGACCTTTACGCTGTATGACGGCAAGATTTGCGGCAACATCGCGGAGGAGGGCGGCGGCGTCAATGTCAACTATGACGGCCGCTTCTATATGGAGGGCGGCGAGATCAGCGGCAACACAGCCTCCAGAAACGGCGGCGGCATTTGCATCAGCGGAGTGACAGTGATCACCGGCGGCAAAATCAGCGACAACTCTGCGGAGGCCGGCGGCGGTTTATATGTCATGTGTCCTCTGGAAGAGACCGTATTTTGCAACGCCGAGTTCAGCGGAAACAAGGCGGATTGGGGCGCAGGCCTCTATGTCGATCTGGACGGCGCCGAGGTCGAGC
>JAFRXK010000063.1 GCA_017442865.1 Lachnospiraceae bacterium
ACTTCAAGGCTATGAGAAAGAAGGCTTCAGAGCATCCTTCAGAGGTTATCGGTGAGGAAATCCGTAAGCTTTACAGCTGGAATGGCGAGGATAAGTTAATCAATAACTAATTAAAGATTTCGATTTAGAGTTTTAATGAATAAATGATTTTAGGCTTCTTAAATCCGCTGAGAATAGGGGAGGAGAGAAGCCTTTTTTGTTATCATGATTTTTTCGGAAAGAATAGAAAATTGATTGAATTTTTAAAATGATTTGTTATAATATAAATAGCAAAACGTCAGTAAATAATATAAATTGCCGATATGCTAAAAATATGCGAGAATTACAAGCATGATTTGAGGGTGGTGATATTATGTTGAAGGATATAGAAAAAGATAAATATTTGCAAAAACTAAAAGATGATACGAGTTTTTCAAGAAGTGATTTGTTGGAAGCTATGAATTCATGTGGTATTGAAATCAGCGATGCATCTTTTAAAGTGGAGCTGCAGCAGCTTTTGAATAGCGGTGCTATTGCAAGAGTAGGAAGGAATGCTTATTGCGTGGCAGAGCAGGGGGCGAATCTTTATCATTATGATTATTCGCAAAAAGCTGAGGAGCTTGCAGATGTCATCATGGAAAATCATCCGTATTTGAATTTTACGATAATGGAGCTGCGCCAGTTAAATGAATTTACCAACCATCAGTTTGCACACAATGTATATTTTGTGGCAGTGGAGGATGATTTGGGTGAGTTTGTGTTTGATACGCTAAAGAGCCATTATCCTGGCATGGTGCTGATTAATCCTACACCGGATATTTATCATCAATACTGGTATGACGATATGATTGTAATTCAAAAGCTCGTTACGGAAGCTCCTATGGGGCAGAAGAAAGGCTGGCATACACGTATAGAGAAGCTTTTAGTTGATATCATGGCGGACAAGATACTTTGCAGCAGCATTAGTCATGCAGAATATCCTGAGATTTTTACGGATGCGTTCGGAAAATATATTATTGACGAAAGTTGCATGTTCCGATATGCAAAAAGGCGTGGAGCATCTGACCGGATGAGAAGGTTTATAGTGTATGAAACAGGGATTAGATTGAGACTGGGGTAGAAATGCTTAGAAAAGAAAATTTTACTGAAAATCATATACGTAAGATACAATATAAAAGCAAGAAAGATCCTATGCTTATAGAACGAACGATATATGCATTTGGTTTGTTGGAAGCAATTGCAAAGACAGGCATGCCGTTTATATTTAAGGGTGGCACCTGCCTGATGCTTCTTATAAGCAAGCCGTACAGATTATCAACAGATATTGATATTGTGGTTGAACCGGGAACGGATGTTGTTAAGTATATTGAAAAAGCATCAAAGATTTTTCCGTTCATAAAATATGAAGAGAATAAACGCATCGGAAAGAATAATATTGAAAAACAACATTTTAAATTTACATATTATTCGCCAATTAGCGGTAAAGAATTTTATATTCTCTTAGATGTTTTATTCGAACACAATCATTATGCAAAATTAGAAAATAAAATTATAAAAAATGAACTCCTTATAACAGATGAAGATAATATCTATATCTGTGTTCCGAGTATAGAGTGTATTCTTGGGGATAAAATGACTGCGTTCGCACCGCATACAACAGGAATACCTTTAAATGAGGGCAAGAATATGGAAGTAATGAAACAATTTTATGATGTTTCGGTTTTGCTGGATTATTATCAAAACTTTGAGGATGTGAAGAATACATATAATATGATTGCACTGTCCGAGATAAGATATAGAGGCATCGAGTGTACACCTTTAAATTGTATAGAAGATACATTTGATGCCTCATTATGTATTGCATCACGTGGAAAGTGTTTTATTAGTGATTATCCGGCATATGTATCTGGCATAAGGGATTTGAAAGGACATATATATTCTGAAAAATACAGCCCGGAGATTGCTGTAGGGGACGCAGCAAAAATCGCATATATGTCGGTATGTCTTATGTATGATACAGAATTTGAGAAGGTAGCAGATTATAGAGCATACACAAATGATAGGTTATCGCAGAAGGATTTGATTCATACAAAATATTTGAGAAAGGCAAATCCGCAAGCATATGCATACATGATTAAGACGGATAGAATTTTGAAGGAATATAGAATTTTGTGATAAAAAAGGCTTTTGCAAAATAGAGAATCGTCTCTGTTAAGCAAAAGTCTTTTTCATCATTGGTCAGTTCGGATTACAGCAGCGTCATCTTAAACGTAAATTCCTCTGATTCTCCCGGCGCAAGTATCCTTATGCCTCTTTTTTCTTCAAATACGTCTGACTCGTCTGAGCAGGTGGCAAGGCCAATCCAAGGCTCCAGTGCGACAAACGGAGCTTTCTCGCTTGCCGACCAGATGAGCAGATATGTAAAGTCGCTGAAGTCAAAGCCTACGCCACGGCCGCTTCTTTTGCTGATGAGCGTTACCTTGCGTGAGTTGAGATTTAAGAAATTCATTGAATCATTTGCAAAAAGCTCATGCTTAAGAGGGAGAGTGTCGGTGTTGTCGAGGATGAGCTTTTCGTGCTCGACATCCATAAGCCCCGTTTCCTTGTCAGGATAAATTGCGTATGCATTTTCAATCTTGTCAAATTTAATTTCGTAGTCGGTAAAGTCCTCGCCCTCGGTGATAGGACAGTTGAAGGCAGGGTGTCCGCCGATTGTAAACGGAAGTCCCTCGCTTCCGGTATTGATAACGGTGTATTTGTTTGAAACGGTGCTGCCGCTTATCGTGTAGGTGATTCGAAGCTCAAAATCAAAAGGAAAACGAGCCAGGGTTTCGTCATTTGATTTAAGTGAAAATGTTATTGAGTCATCAGTCTGTCTGAACACAGAAAACTCCTGCTTTCTGGCAACGCCGTGGCGCTCCATGCATACAGGCTTGCCGAGAGCGACAGCTTTTTTATTGCGAAGTGAGCCGCACATAGGGAAAAGCACAGGAGCCTGTCCCTTCCAGTGCGCAGGGTCTGCCTGCCAGAGATATTCGGTGCCGTCAGCGGTTTTGAGGGAATTGAGCTCGCCGCCAAAGGTATTTGTTACGATAGTAATGTCATCATTTTTAAGTGTAATCTGCATTTTATCCTCCATTTATGATAAAAAAATTAATATCTATTTGAATTATAGCATAATCAGTGATACAATCAATACAATAAAAAGATATAAAGTATTAAACAATTATCTAACAACCAAAAGGCTTAAGGAGGAAAACACTATGGGAATGACTATGACCCAGAAGATTCTTGCAGCACATGCAGGACTTACCGAGGTTAAGGCAGGACAGTTAATTGAGGCTGATTTGGACCTCGTATTAGGAAATGACATTACTTCTCCGGTTGCTATCCATGAGATGGACAACAAGATGGATAAGAAGACAGTATTTAATAAAGACAAGATTGCACTTGTTATGGATCACTTTGTACCGAACAAGGATATCAAGTCGGCAGAGCACTGCAAATGCGTAAGACAGTTTGCAACAAAGCATGATATTACAAATTTCTTTGATGTAGGACAGATGGGTATCGAGCATGCGCTTTTACCTGAGAAAGGTCTTGTTGTGGCAGGCGACGTGGTAATCGGCGCAGATTCACACACATGTACATACGGTGCGTTGGGCGCATTTTCAACAGGCGTCGGAAGCACTGATATGGCAGCCGGCATGGCAACGGGCAAGGCCTGGTTTAAGGTGCCTTCAGCGATTAAGGTAGTGCTTACAGGCAAGCCTTCAAAGTGGATTTGCGGTAAGGATGTTATCCTTCATCTTATTGGCAGGATTGGCGTAGACGGCGCACTTTATAAGTCACTTGAGTTTACGGGCGACGGCGTTGCAAACCTTTCAATGGATGACAGATTTACCATTTCAAACATGGCTATTGAGGCAGGCGGAAAGAATGGTATCTTCCCTGTAGATGAGAAGACAATAGAGTATATTAAAGAGCATTCTGCAAGAGAGTTCAAGGTATATGAGGCAGATGCAGACGCAGAATATGAGCAGGAGATTACTATTGATTTATCAACACTTAAGTCAACGGTGGCATTTCCTCATCTTCCGGAGAACACAAGAACAATTGATGAGGTTCCTGAGATTGCAATAGACCAGGTTGTTATCGGTTCATGTACAAACGGACATATCGAGGATTTAAGAACAGCCGCTGAGATTTTAAAGGGCAGAAAGGTTGCCAAAAATGTACGTGCAATCATCATTCCTGCAACCCAGACAATTTATCTTCAGGCAATTGAGGAAGGTCTGGTTAAGACATTTATTGAGGCGGGAGCAGTTGTAAGCACACCTACCTGCGGACCATGCCTTGGCGGATACATGGGCATCCTTGCAGAGGGCGAGAGATGCGTGTCCACAACAAACCGTAATTTCGTAGGACGTATGGGACATGTTACATCTGAGATTTATCTTGCAAGCCCGGCTGTTGCCGCTGCAAGCGCCGTTACAGGCAGAATTTCAGGACCGGAAGAATTATAGGAGGATTTCAATTTATGAAAGCACATGGATTGGTTTTTAAATATGGCGACAATGTTGATACAGACGTAATCATACCGGCAAGATATCTTAATTCATCAGACCCTGCAGAGCTTGCGACGCACTGCATGGAGGATATTGATAAGGATTTCGTGAAAAATGTTAAGAAGGGCGACGTTATCGTTGCCGACAAGAACTTTGGCTGCGGCTCATCAAGAGAACATGCGCCGATAGCAATAAAGGCAGCCGGAGTAAGCTGCGTTATTGCAGAGACCTTTGCGCGTATATTCTACCGCAATGCAATTAATATCGGACTTCCTATTATTGAATGTCCGGAGGCTTCAAAGGGAATAGAGGCAGGAGACGAGGTTGAGGTGGATTTCGATACAGGTATCATCTACAATCTTACAAAGGGAACACAGTTTACCGGACAGGCATTCCCTGAGTTCATGCAGAAGATAATTGCTGCTGAAGGACTTATTAATTACATTAACAATAAATAAAGATAAAAGAATTATTATAAAATTGAGTAGGAGGCTGGTCAGTTAATGGCTGGCCTCCTACTCGATTTTACCATTTATAGCTAAAAAATGTTGCAGGGTATTTTGTGTTGTTTTTTGGAATATATGCTGCTATATGGCTTGTATTAACTATAGGTACAAAAATAAAACTATCTAAGATTAATAAAAGATTATTAAGTAATAATTGACATAATAACGAAAAATAAAAACAATGCTAAAAAAACTATAACGATTAAGTAGAAAAAATCAAGTAAAATACAATAAAAAATATTGATTATATATAAAAAACGGTTTGAAAATAATATTTCTTGTGTTAGAATAACAATGAACTATTTTGTTTAAAATGGAGGTTGGGAAATGAAGATTAAAAAGGTACTTTCAGTTTTACTGACACTTGCACTTGTGCTTTCAATTTTGCCTGAATTGGGATTTACAAAGGCAGTGTCAGACAGCATTGATGCATCTTCAAAGGCAGAGGCTGCAGGCTATGGCATTGAGCAGCTTGGAAGCGTGGTTGCATCAATGGATACTTCTTCAGGAAGTGTATCACTAAACAATTTAACACTGATTCAGAGCGGTATTTCAGACTGTGAATATACCTATCAGTGGATATCAGGCAAATATGCGGTTAATATGACAGGGTTTGCGTATTTCACGGCAAATCGTGGCGCAATATCAAATTCAGACCGCAATCTCATAGTTGAGATTACTTATTATGACAAAGGTCTTGGCTCGCTCAACATGCAGTATAACAGTACATCTGCTGATTATACATTAAAGCAGGTTCAGCTTACCAATACCAACACATGGCAGAAGACCATTATCGTAATTGATAATGCACAGTTTGCCTACAGGCAGAACGCAGGCGCAGATTTCCGTGTAAATGGTGCTCCGATAAGTACTATTAAGTTTGCAAAGGGTACTCTTAACCCTGCAAATGAGGCAACTGTAAATGTCAGCGCAAGCAGTTATTCAGAATTTAAGGGGAAGACAGTAGCAGGTTATCAGGCATGGTTTACCGCTACAGAGGGCAGAGAGTGGAACAGAACCTTTGATATCTATCCGAATGTTGAGGATTATGACCAGAGCCAGCTTGCTCATTCATCATATTCAAACTTAGGAAATGGTGAGCCTGCGCTTTTATTCTCGTCAAACAATGCAAATACAATCAATACGCATTTCTCATGGATGCAGCAGTATGGCATTGACGGTGCGGCGGTTCAGAGATTCTCTCCAAACATAACAGGCCGTAACATTATCCTCAACAAAGAGGGAAGCCACCTTTACAAGATTAAGCAGGCGGCAGAGCAGACCAACAGAATATTCTACATTATGTACGATATCAGCGGCGGCGTTGAAAGCTCATATGTAGAGGATATGAAGTTTGACTGGGTATACAATATTGAGCAGTCACTTGACCTCTTACATTCACCATCATACGCTACAGTTACAAAGAATGGTGTGACAAAGCCTGTAGTATGTATCTGGGGTCTTGGCGTTGAGGGCAGACCTACAAGCGGTTACAATGATATGATTGACTTCTTCCACAGCCGTGGCTGCTACGTAATAGTTGGTACATCTACAAACTGGAGAGGCGAGCAGTACTTGAATTCATATCTTAAGGCTGATATGATTTCACCTTGGGCTGTAGGTACATACGGCGACAAGAACGGTATTAATAACAAGGTTAATAATACATATGCGGCAGATATTGCATATCTTAACAGCCGAGGCATTGATTTCTATCCTGTAGTATGGTCAGGCTTCACATGGTGCTTATGGAACAACGGAAGACCGAATATGATTCCTAGAAATGCTGGTCAGTTTATCTGGGATCAGTTCTACAGCTTAAAGCAGAATCTTGGCACAAATGCGGTATATATTGCCATGTTTGATGAATATGACGAGGGTACTGCGATTGCAAAGAACGCAACCGATTATTTTGAGATTCCGACAGACAGATTCTATGTAACATCAAGTATTGACGGTTACTGGTTATCAAGCGACTTCCAGCTTCGTGTATGCCAGAGCGCAATCAATATGATTAAGGGCAACAGCACACTTCGTGAGACCTGTGACGTAGCTCATTCAACAGGACCTATTTATTACAGAAACAGCTTCGAGAAGAAGTATGTTACATGTAAGGAGACACAGTACAACGGTATTTACAATGTTGACCCTTGCTTTAAGAATGAGGGCGTGGTTACTACATCAAATGCAAGCATAAGCGCATCAATCGAGCAGGCGAGTGCAAAGACAGGCTCTTATGTTGCAAGAGTAACAGGAAACGCCGGTTCAAATTCATCAAATGCAGTTTACAGAATTTCAGAGTGTGCGATAAATGTCACAAGCGGCATGAAGCTTTCATACTCAATCAACCCTGCAAATTCAGCAGGAAGATATGCTTATGTTGACCTTCTTTGCAGCGACGGCACATACATAAGCTCAAAGGGCTACAGCACAAACGGCACAGCAATGGGCACAAGTGCAAAGGGTAATGTAGGTAGCTGGACTGATTATACATTCACATTTGGCGACAGCCAGACAGTAGGAAAGAAGATAGTTGCAGTCGTACTCAGACAGAGTGGCGCATCAGGCAGCTACACAGCATCATTTGATAACGTTATTATTTCAGATAATGGTGGAAATACTCCTGTAGTTGAGACTGTAACAGTTACATTTAAGAACGGAAACAATACCGTAGAGTCTTACACAATCAACAAGGGCGCATCAATTTCTGCATTCCCTGAGATTGCAGCAGAGGACGGAAAGATTTTCGCAGGCTGGTACACACAGAATGTTACACTTAACAGTGTATCGGCAGTAAACAGCGCAGCTAACAAGGTTGCCACACTCGGCGCGGTAAATGAAAACAAGACATACTATGCAGGCTGGATTAACATTGGTACAGTTTCAAAGGATGCAAAGGATTCCTATGCATCAGGCTCAACAGTAAGCGAATTTGAGCTTATGGGCGTACAGGTTAGAATCACTAATCCTTCAGGACTTAGATTTATCACAAGAATAAGCGACAAGCTTGTTGGCGAGATTCAGGCACTCAATGGCAGCAATGCTTCACTCAGACCATCTTCAGCAAATGCCAAGGGCATCGGTTATGGTACTGTTACAATCCTTGCATCAAAGCTTAACGGCACACTTGTAAAGGATGAGTCGGCTACAACAGTAGCAAAGGGTGCAGTTGTTTGTCCTGCAGTTTCAAACTTCATGGATTATGATGGATATGTACTTTACACCTGCGTGGTAAAGGGTATTCCGGTTAAGAATTACAAGAGTGATATTGCTGCAAGACCTTACATCACATACAAGGATGCAAATGGCACTACACGCACATATTATATCACCGAGGTTGGCACTGCAAGCGCAGGCGGCGGATACAAGACAAGCATTTACAATGCAGCTCAGGCTATGATAAACACAGCAGGTACAGATGCTGCAACAAGAAGCTGGCTTCAGACAAATATTATTAACGCTGCAAATTAATATAATGGCGTTTAGACGGCAGGAGATTTGATTTTCTCCGACCGGAACATAATGCTTGAGAAGATAGCCGCAAAAGCGGCAGAAGATAATTAAATGATAAAGGGTACATATCGTATCTGCGGTATGTACCCTTAAAAATTATTTTTGCTGATATTTCTTCTTGATTATTGCCTGAACTGCACCCTGACAGTCGCTTATATATCTGTATTTATATTTTTTGTTCCTAGTCAGTATAGTAATGTTTCCAAGACCATAATCAATACTGTGTGCCGTCAATGGATAGAAGCGGGCATCAGTTACTTCACTGATTGGTATTTTTATGTTCTTATGAAGAATCAGGTCACCATTTTCATCCATAATAACAGCGTTCATCGGCTGCAGAAGATAATCAATAAGCAATATTGCCAAAGCAATCAATAGTATTAAAAACACAAAGTTAGTAAAAAGAATGTAGGAGTATTTTACATAGAAAAATACTGCCATACCAATCAAAGCTGCTAAAGTAATTGCGTAAACTGCGCCAAGAACCTTGCTTTTGTAAGCTATAATCGTTTTCATAACAGATCCCTTTCTTTTTTCTTTTCTTCATAATGCTGACTGATATTTTTATTATCGCTAAAATATAATCTATTGCAAGACGTTTACTTTTCTTTATATAAATATATTAATATATATTTACAATGCAATAAATACTGCAAATTAGCATAATAAAATATTTTATTGTGCGCAGGAGAGTTATTAGAAGAACAAAAGGCGTAAAGCCTTAATAATTTAATAAGACCTTACACCCTTATACTATATGTTGATGTATATGTTACAATTTAAAATCTTCTGTATTTATACCAAGAGCATGAAGTTTGTTTTCCTGAACTCTGATCTGATAATCTAATTCTTCGTTAGTGCTTTGTTCAGATTTCTTTATCCTTAGTAAATTGACATAGTAATCAATGTTAACCTGTTTCAATTCGTCTAAAGTCATATATTCATCCTCCATAAAATCACCGTCCTTGTATAATAATATATTTTTATTATAAGGACATTTTTTATAGGTGTAAAGCATTATGCGACAAGATTAAAGCCCGCTTCCGTAAGCGCGGTTCTTATTTCATCTATCTGCGCCTGGTCTCTTGTCTCAAGCCCGATTTTCAAGAAGCAGGCGGAAATTGCCATGTTTGCGTCGGCGTGGTCGTGGTAGACGCTTATTATATTGCCGCCGCATTTTGCGATAATATCTGAGACCTGCTGGAGCTGTCCCGGCTTATCTTCAAGCGCAATGGTGAGGTTGGTGTTTCGACCGCTGGTTATTAAGCCTCTGGTGATAACGCGTGAAAGGATATTTACATCAATATTGCCGCCTGACACGAGGCATACTACATTCTTGCCCTTAATCGGCAGCTTGTTGAAAATGGCAGCGGCAACCGATACTGCGCCTGCACCCTCAGCAATGAGCTTTTCCTTTTCAATAAGCGCAAGAATTGCGGTAGCAATTTCATCCTCGCTGACGGTAATAATTTCATCCACATATTTATTAACCATTTCAAAGGTAGTGGTGCCTGGAGTTTTAACCGCGATACCGTCGGCAAAGGTTGAGACACTTTTAAGCGTGGATATTTCCCTGTTCACAACACTGTTAAACATACTAGGGGCGTTTGCCGCCTGCACACCGTAAATTTTAACCTCAGGTTTAAGGCTCTTGACCGCAAAAGCAACGCCGGAAATGAGTCCACCGCCACCGATTGGCACAACAATAGCATCCACATTCGGAAGCTGGTCGAGAATTTCAAGACCGATGGTTCCCTGTCCTGCAATCACCTCGTCATCATCATAAGGGTGTACAAAGGTTGCTCCTGTTTCCTTCTGAAGCTCAACAGCCTTGTCGTGAGCGTCATCATAGGTGCCCTTCACGAGACAAACCTTTGCGCCAAGCTTCTTAGTAGCCTCAACCTTGCTTATCGGTGCGCCGTCAGGCATACAGACAACACTCTTGATGCCGTTTTTTGTGGCGGCGAGGGCAACACCCTGCGCATGGTTGCCTGCGCTGCACGCAATAATGCCTTTCTTTCGCTGCTCGTGGGAAAGCTGGCTGATTTTATAATAGGCGCCGCGCAGCTTGAAGCTTCCAGTCACCTGAAGATTTTCTGTTTTTAAATAAATATTGTTGTCGCATTCAAGCTTTGATGATGCGATAAGGTCGGTTTTTCTTGCGACCTCCTTTAATACAAATGCGGCGTGATATACCTTGTCTAATGTTACCATAGTGTAATCCTCCTTAATAATTATATAATGCGTTCGGTCTGCCTATGCCGAAAAAATGCCCCGTCTCCACGAAAGAGACGGGGCTGTAAACCTCGCGGTACCACTCTTATTACTGAATAACAGTCACTTAATCAGGATCTATCAATCCCTTGGAAGGTAACGGTTCCTGCCGGCTTATGCTTACTTATAAAGATATCGTGGAATGAATTGCTTAATCCTGCGATAGAGCAGTATAGGCTTTGATACATTTATGTTCGGCGTAGCTGCTGTACGGTGATTCGTTATCGGTTCTGGCACCATCTCACACCTGCCGATGGCTCTCTGAAGCCGTTAAAAGATAACCCTTCCGTATAAACGCATTTGAAATTTTGATATTGCACATATTATAGAGTTATATTTTCATATTGTCAATTAAAATAATTTACATGTATATTAAAATATCTGCTTAACAAATCCGAAAATATGCTTTATTATTATGAATAGCATTTTATAGAAGGAGCGGCAGCATGATTTATACGGAGCTTACAATTAAGGCACTTAAGCTGTGCTTTGAGGCACATAAAGACCAGACTGATAAGAGCGGGGTACCATATGTATTTCACCCGTTTCATCTTGCTGAGCAGATGACGGACGAGGATAGCGTGTGTGCGGCACTTTTGCATGATATTGTTGAGGACACAGAATATACATTTGATGATATAATTGCCGGGGGCTTTTCGGACAGGACGATAGAAGCGCTGCGTCTGCTGACGCATGATGACAGCGTGCCTTACATGGATTATGTAAGGAGCATAAAGGACAATCCGATTGCAAAGGCGGTAAAGCTTGCAGACCTTGCACACAACAGTGATTTGAGCCGGTTTGCCGGGCGTGAAATTACAGAACGTGATTTAAAACGCCGGGAGAAATATCTGCAGGCGGTAAAGCTTTTGAAGGAAGAGTGACCGTGTTTTTGAGTTTTATAACAGAGCAAAGTATGACTTTTGAATAGTATGTTTGAATATTGCCAAAATGTTGTCATGATAGAATATTATTATGCTGGAAAGAGGACATAAAAATGAACAAAACCAATGTAATGAGACTTTTGGAGCAGGCGAAAATTGAATACAAAGCCGGAGAATATGAATATGATGAAAATGATTTAAGCGGCGTGCACGCTGCTCAGGCGCTTAATATGGACCCTGACATGATGTTTAAGACCCTTGTTGCGAGGGGCGATAAAAATGATATCAGGGTATTCTGCATACCGGTTGCCGAGGAGCTGGATTTAAAAAAGGCGGCAAAGGCGGCGGGCGATAAGAAAATAGAGCTTGTACACGTAAAGGAATTGCTTGGGCTGACAGGATATATAAGAGGCGGCTGCTCGCCGATAGGCATGAAGAAAAAATACCCGACATACATAGAAGAGAGCGCATTATTATTTGATGAGATATCAATAAGCGCAGGTGCAAGAGGCTGTCAGGTGCTTGTATCGCCTGAAAAGCTCATAGAATATGTAGGCGCGGCGGTGTGCGGGATTGTGAAATAAAAAAGATGACAAATAAAAGTGCATGTGTTATGATAGGCACGAAATGCATTTTAAAGGAGTGACGGCATGGAGATTTTATATAAGAGTACAAGAAGTGACAGCAAGCCTGTAACAGCATCACAGGCTATATTGAAGGGTCTTGCTGATGACGGCGGTTTATTTGTACCGCTTCAGATACCAAAGCTTGATATAAGCCTTGAAAAGCTTGCAAAGCTTAGCTATCAGGAGACTGCCTACGAGGTAATGAGCAGATTTTTAACAGACTTTACAGAGGAAGAGCTTAAGTATTGCATTGAAAATGCTTACGATTCAAAGTTTGATACAAAGGAGATTGCTCCTTTGAAGTATGCCGACGGAGCATATTACCTTGAACTGTTCCACGGCGCAACGATAGCATTTAAGGATATGGCGCTTTCAATCCTTCCGTATCTTATGACGACATCAGCAAAAAAGAATAATGTTAATAATGAAATTGTTATTCTTACTGCTACATCAGGTGATACAGGCAAGGCAGCGCTTGCAGGCTTTGCTGATGTTCCGGGCACGAGAATCATTGTATTTTTCCCGAAGGACGGCGTAAGCCCGATTCAGAAGAAGCAGATGGTGACGCAGAAGGGAGGTAATACATGTGTTATCGGCATTGAGGGCAATTTTGATGATGCACAGAACGGCGTTAAGGCAATTTTTAATGACAAGGAACTTGCGAAGGAGCTTGATGAGGCAGGCTTCCAGTTCTCATCGGCAAATTCAATTAATATCGGACGCCTCGTTCCGCAGGTCGTATATTATGTGTATGCATATTCAAGAATGGTTGCTGCAGGAAATATAGAGGCAGGAGACAAGATAAATGTCGTGGTTCCGACAGGCAATTTCGGAAACATCCTTGCCGCATATTATGCAAAGAATATGGGACTTCCGATTGACAGACTTATATGTGCGTCAAATGAGAACAAGGTGCTTTTTGATTTCTTCGCAACAGGCAAATATGACAAGAATCGTAAGTTCATTCTTACATCTTCACCATCAATGGACATCCTTATTTCAAGCAATTTAGAGAGACTCATTTACAGGATAGCAGGTGATGACGCTGAGAAAAATGCTGCATTTATGAGGTCGTTAAGCGAGAAGGGCATTTATGAAATTTCAGATGAGATGAAGAAAAGACTTGCTGATTTTAGCGGCGGATATGCTTCTGAGGAGGAGACTGCGAAGGCTATTTCAGACCTGTATAAAAAGTGCGGCTACATTATTGATACGCATACTGCGGTTGCTGCGTCTGTATACAAAAAGTATGTGGAAGAGACCGGCGATGAGACAAAGACGGTGATTGCTTCGACGGCAAGTCCATACAAATTTACAAGAAGTGTCATGACGGCGATTGATGAAAAATATGATAAGATGGATGATTTTGCACTTGTGGATGCGCTTTGCGGATTGTCGGGCGTTAAGGTTCCTAAGGCAATTGAGGATATCAGAACAGCACCGGTGCTTCACAAGACAGAGTGCGCAGCAGCCGACATGAAGAAGATTGTAAAGCGTCAGCTTGGCGTAAACTAGTCTGTAAGGCTTAAAATACGCATTTTTTCTAGAAATTTAACAAGATTTTTAGTTGATTTAATGAAATTATTATGTATAATAATATATTGAAAGTTTTTGAAAACAAATTTACAAAAAAGAAAGAGGTTACGTGACATGGCAAATATTGATTTAACAAAGTACGGTATTACCGGTACAACAGAGATCGTTTACAATCCTTCTTACGAGATGTTATTCGAAGAGGAGACAAAGCCTGAGCTTGAGGGCTATGAAGTAGGTAAGGTTAGTGAACTCGGCGCTGTTAACGTTATGACAGGTATCTATACAGGACGTTCACCTAAGGATAAGTACATCGTAGTTGATGAGAATTCTAAGGACACAGTATGGTGGACAACAGACGAGTACAAGAACGATAACCACCCAATGTCAGAAGAGGTTTGGGCAACTGTAAAGGATATCGCAAAGAACGAGCTTTCAAACAAGAGACTTTTCGTAGTTGATGCATTCTGCGGTGCAAACAAGGATACACGTATGGCTATCCGTTTCATCGTTGAGGTTGCTTGGCAGGCACATTTCGTAAAGAACATGTTCATCCAGCCATCAGCAGAGGAGCTTGAGAACTTCGAGCCTGATTTCGTAGTATACAACGCATCAAAGGCAAAGGTTGAGAATTATAAAGAGTTAGGTCTTAACTCAGAGACATGTGTAGCATTCAACATTACAAGCCGCGAGCAGGTTATCATCAACACATGGTACGGCGGTGAGATGAAGAAGGGTATGTTCTCTATGATGAACTACTACCTTCCTCTCAACGGCATGGCTTCAATGCACTGCTCAGCAAATACAGATATGAACGGAGAGAACACAGCAATCTTCTTCGGTCTTTCAGGAACAGGTAAGACAACACTTTCAACAGATCCAAAGCGTCTCCTTATCGGTGATGATGAGCACGGCTGGGATGACAACGGCGTATTCAACTTCGAGGGCGGATGCTATGCTAAGGTTATCAACCTTGACAAGGATTCAGAGCCTGATATCTACAACGCAATCAAGAGAAATGCTCTTCTTGAGAACGTAACATTAGATGAGAATGGTAAGATTGATTTCGCTGACAAGAGCGTTACAGAGAATACTCGTGTATCTTACCCAATCAACCACATTGAGAACATTGTTCGCCCTGTATCAAGTGCTCCTGCAGCTAAGAACGTAATCTTCTTATCAGCAGATGCATTCGGCGTACTTCCACCAGTATCAGTTCTTACACCTGAGCAGACACAGTACTACTTCCTTTCAGGCTTCACAGCTAAGCTTGCAGGTACAGAGCGTGGAATCACAGAGCCGACACCTACATTCTCAGCTTGCTTCGGTCAGGCATTCCTTGAGCTTCATCCTACAAAGTATGCAGAGGAGCTTGTTAAGAAGATGGAGAAGAGCGGCGCTAAGGCTTACTTAGTAAACACAGGCTGGAATGGAACAGGCAAGAGAATCTCAATCAAGGATACACGTGGTATCATTGACGCTATCCTCAACGGAGATATCTTAAATGCTCCTACAAAGACAATCCCATACTTCAACTTTGAAGTACCTACAGAGCTTCCGGGCGTAGATCCAAAGATTCTTGATCCAAGAGATACATACGCAGATGCTTCTGAGTGGGAAGAGAAGGCAAAGGATCTTGCTTCAAGATTCAACAAGAACTTTGCTAAGTATGAGACAAACGAGGCAGGCAAGGCTTTAGTAGCAGCAGGTCCTCAGTTATAATTTAAAAAATTTTCAATGAGTTTTTTATAATATATAATCTCTTTTACGGAACCGGGCGTGACCTTCGTGTCACGCCCGGTTTTGTGGTATCAATAGACAACATGTCAGCACTTTTATGGGCGTGACCTTTGTGTCACGCCCGGTTTTGTGGTGGTTGAGAATGTTATGAGGTTGCAAAAGCTCGGTTTAGTGTTGGTTAAGGCTGATTTGAGATGGTTGAGGCTGATTTTGAGATGGTTGAGGCTGTTTTTGAGGCTTCAATTTATGCTTTTTTAGAATGCAGATGACTGCAAATTCAAAAAAAGCAGATGCAGTCAACTACGCTTTAGTCTACAGATGACCGCAAATACAAAAAGAGCAAATGCGGTCACTATCTCGTAGAAGCAGGGATGATTGCAAATTAAGTAATCGTGAAATAAAGCGAAACATGCATCAAACACAATTATCTTGTATAAAAATTAGAAAAATACAGTATTAATAAATTGTAGAATGTATTATAATAAAAAAGAAATTAATATTATCAAAGCAGTATTGCAGGTTTTGGGCTGAAACAGGCGCAGAAATGAGAAGGCACAAAAGAAAACAATATATTTTATATGCCGCAACAGGCGGTAGAACGGAGGGCTTTTATGTACGATATTATTATTATAGGTTCGGGTCCGGCGGGGCTTAGTGCATCAATATATGCAAAGAGAGCAGGCTTTAATGCGATTACGATTGAGAAGAATTATATGAGCGGAGGTCAGATTCTGGACACCTTTGAAGTGGACAATTATCCGGGACTTAAGGGCATAAATGGCTTTGATATGGGAATGAAATTCAGAGAGCATGCGGATGCGCTTGGGTGCGCATTTAAGGTTGCGACAGTGCTTTCCGTAAGCAGAAATGATGATATTTTTGTGGTGGAAACTGACGAGGAAAAGCTGGAAGCAAGAGCCGTTATTGCGGCAATGGGCGCAAATAATGCAAAGCTTTCAGCGCCCGGTGAGGCAGAGTTTACCGGCAGGGGGGTGTCATACTGCGCAACCTGCGACGGAGCATTTTTCAGGGGCAAAACGACTGCCGTAGTAGGCGGCGGCGACGTCGCCGCCGAGGATGCGATATTCCTCGCAAGGGGCTGTGAAAAGGTATATCTTATCCACAGAAGGGACGAGCTGCGGGCTGCAGACATTTTGCAAAAGGAGCTTAAAAGCCTTGAAAATGTGGAGATTATCTGGGACACCGTTGTCGAGAAAATCGAGGGTACAGATCAGGTTGAGCGCCTCGTGCTGAAAAACAAAAAGAGCGGTGAAGCAGGCGAGCTATCCGTAGACGGCGTGTTTATTGCGGTTGGCATTATTCCAAACAGCGGCATTTTAAAGGGAGTGACGCAGCTTGACGACAAGGGCTATGTGATTGCGGGCGAGGACTGCGCCTCAGCGACTCCGGGACTTTTTGCTGCCGGAGACATCAGGGCAAAGCAGCTACGACAGGTCGTTACTGCGGTGGCAGACGGCGCAAATGCGGTCAACTCTGTGCAGGAATATTTCTTGCGGAAGAATGTGTAAAATGCGGTCAACTCGGTGCAGGAATATTTCTTGCGGAAGAATGTGTAAAATGCGGTTAACTCTGTGCAGGAATATTTTCTGCGAAAGAGAGTCTGATTTGAGATGAACAGAGCGGCAGTCAGTTGAGCGGACAAAGTCGGCGAATGAAAAAGAGGGAGAATACGAATGATCAGGGAAGTCAGTCTTGAGGAAATATCGGATGGGAAGCTTTATACGGCGAATGATATGGTGAAGGCGGAGTGCGGCGGCTGTAAGGACTGCTCGGCGTGCTGCAGGGGCATGGGCAATACGATTGTGCTTGACCCGTTTGACATTTGCAGGCTGAATGAGGGGCTTGGCACTACGACAGAACAGTTGATTGCCGATGGGCGCATTACGCTTGGCGTGATAGACGACATTATACTGCCAAGCCTTGCAATGACGGGTGCGGACGAGCGCTGCACCTTCCTTGACGAAAACGGGCGCTGCAGCATTCACGCCCACAGACCTGGCATCTGCCGGCTGTTTCCGCTCGGAAGATACTATGATGAGACAGGCTTTAAATATTTTTTGCAGACGGGCGAGTGCAGTAATACAAACCGAACCAAGGTGAAGGTAAAGAAATGGCTTGATACGCCCCAAATCGCCCGATATGAGCATTTTATTCAAGGATGGCATGATTTATTGTCTGCATGCCGAAAATCGCTTAAAAACGCAAATAACGAGCTTTGGATGAAGACTGTAAGCATGACACTGTTAAAAACATTTTATATGACGCCGTATAAAGGAGAGACAGAGTTTTACGAGGAGTTTGAGAAAAGGGCGCAGGCGGCGAGGCAGGAGCTTGGTGTTTAGGAAGAAGACAGCCGAGAAAAGAGTCTGGATTACAGAAAAGAAAACGTCTGTAAAAGAGCTTGGATTACATTAAGAAGGCGACTACAAATGGCGTGCGTTGAGTGCAGAGCATAACAGGGACTGCAAAAGGCGTAAGCCATGGGATATGACAGATATTAAACTGACAAACATGATAAAAATGGATGTACGAGGAGATATATTATGGGAAACAGCAAAGATAAAATCTGGGATAAAATCAAGGTCGAATGGAATGCGGGCGGTTTTGTAAGCCTTGCAACTGCAGGCGTGTATTCGGGGCTGACGCTGCTTGCTGATAATAGCGAAAATGCGTTTGTTGGTGGTGCAATACTTGCGACAGCAATAGGGATAAAGGCGTTAATGAGCGGTATATCCCTGAAAAAGAAAGGTAAATCAGTTGAAGAAGAGTATTTAAAATGCTTTTATCTTACCACATATGAAGCTGCAAAAGAGTATTATGATGAAAAGGATATCGAAAATGTTCTTGGGGCTTTGTCAAATGTTACTGATAATACGATAGATATGTATGCACAAGATTTGGGTGATATCAGCAATGTAATATATCAGATTCTTATTGATGCGAAGATTAAGACTGATATGGAAACAGTCGGTAAATTCATGCATGAAGTTGTTGAAACCATGACTCATAAAATAAAAAATGATGAAAAACTGAGGGGATATATATCCCATCAACTTGTGATAGAGATTTATAAAAATCTGCAGGAAAACACTAACACAACAGAAGCGATTTATAAAAACCAACAGGAAAACACCAAAACTTTAAATAAGATTGAAGAATATGTTCAAATGCTTTGGGAAAAATATAGTTCTCAAAATACTAATGGAAATGAACCAACGCACAAGCTGGCGCCTGATTTTGAGACAATAAAAGAGAATATAAAAAACGAAAAAGACAAATACATTGAAAAATGGCATGCTAAGCTCTTCTTAGAGAGCATTAAGCAGAAAAGCGTTAAGGGTGGCTCGACGCCTAAAGAAGAAAAAACTCTTGAAAATACATATATAAATCATGGCTACAAGGATATAGACATTTATTCATCTTCGCAGTCTTACAGAATCGAAAATTTTGAAAAGACGATAGAGAATATAATTAATAATGCAAATAAGCAGGATAAAATACTGATTACGGGAGAACCGGGAGTCGGAAAGACAAGCCTTGTTGCATGTCTTGCAGATAAATTTGCAAATGATGACAAAGTGTTCTTTATTGATTTTAGAAAGCTTAATGAATATTTTAAGGAATCATTAACTAAGGATAAAAGAAATATTCTTTCAGCTGTTGCAGAGCATTTTGGAACTTATGTTAAAGGAATGCAGGCATATATTAAAGATGTTTTGAAGGAACAAAAAGTCACCTTGATATTTGACGGTTTTGATGAATTTATTGCGGATGGAGAAGTTGAGCTTCTTATCTGCCTTTTGACGGATGATTTATTATATAAAAATATATCCGTGATAATAACATCAAGAATCAATTATATAAAGCATTTAAATGAAAACCGTGATTTTGTGAGATTGTTTAATAAATGGTACAATCTTGAGGGCTTTTCGGATAAGAATATAAAAGATTATTATGAAAATATAATCGGTGAAGAGCTGCCAAAAGATAAAGAGATTCCGCCAAAAAACAAGGATGTCTTAGGCATTCCTGTTATTCTTTATATGAGCCTTTCACTGGGCATAGATATATTTGCTGATGCAGACCGGTATGAGATGTACAGCAAAATATTTGCGCTAAGAGGTGGAATATTTGACAGATTTGCTGATATTGTAGAGAATAATCAAGGCTATGATGAAGACCGCAGAGAAAAAATTATAAAGCTGCCTTTATATTATCTTATGCAGATGCTGGCGTTTGCATTGTTTGAAAATGATGAAGAACCAATAGCAAAAGCCGATTATCTAAAGCTTACAGAACATATAAGAGATGAAAAAGCCGCAGAACATGAATTTGATGCAGACTATACAGCAAATGCATTTGATTATCCTGTTAAAAATATTCTTGAAGGCGAAGGAAGGATTGAATTTGTTCATAAGACAATTTATGAATATTTTATCGCTCTTAAGATTTTTAATGAAATAAAAGCGTTATATGATGTGAATCACATAATAAGATATGAGCCACAGGACGAGCAGTTTATTGATTTTACAGACGGTTTTGTAAAAAGATTTGGCAGCCATTTTAAGATTGGTAAATTAATCAGAGGAGATGAAACAGCGGTATATGATTTTCTTGAGGCAATGCTTAAAGAAGCATTTGAACAGGGACGAAATAGAAACAGTTTCTTCTATCGAAACCTCTCTGATATGAGCATTTTATCGGCAGGCTTTGGCAAGATGTATGAAAAAGGCTTGTCGTACTATACGATTGATTACAGTAAGAAAGATATATTTGTAAAGAATACAAAAAGATATTCTGCAGCAAAAGATGTAAATGCTCTGATGGAGACGGTAAATGAGCAGGAGCAGACCTGCTTTAAGAACATGATTGATTTGATTCAGCTTATCAGGCAGGTTACAGGGAAAGAGAATGATTTGTTTGAGAGTAAAGGTGATAAGTATGAGTATAGAAGATATATCTGCAGATATCTTAAGATGGGACTTTATAATCAACTTAATCTATCTAGCTTTGATTTATCGTATTTTGAAGATATAAATAATTATGAAAGCAATCTTTCTAGAGTAGATATGAGCGGCTATAATCTTAAAAATACGAAACTTAACAATTCTGTTTTAGCACAATCATTATTGTTGGAGGCAGATTTATCAGATGTAAAGATTTCAGGTGCAGTATTTAAAGGCGCACTACTTGAAAAGGCAAAATTTTTATATGTATATTTGTATGAAGTTGATTTTTCAAATACAGATTTGAGGTATGCATTTTTAAAAAATGCTAATATTATAAATTCAAATTTTACAAACTGTAATCTTGAATTTGCCGACCTGACTGAAGCAACTATTAAAAACTGCGATTTTACAGGAGCGCGTCTTGGCGGATGTAGGATGGATATCAAAGCAATCCGAAATCCGGACAACAACAATATAATAACAGACAGAACAAATTTTACGGGAGCGGAGAAACTAAATAGAATAAGTTCACCTGAGGAAATATACATAGGCGGTACTTTGGAGTTTGGAAGCTATCTGCAGGGTGCAGATGGGAAGGAAGAACCGATACTCTGGAGAGTGCTTGATATAGTGGACGGATATGCGCTTTTGCTTAGTGATAAGATACTTGATTGTAAACTTTATCATAAAGATAGGATAGATATTACGTGGAGTGAATGTACTCTGAATGAATGGCTGAATAATGATTTTTATAATAATGCGTTTAACGAGACATTTGCTGAAAAAACAGTAAAGCTTTTTTCAAGGAAAAGAAGTTATGCTCCTGTGAATTTACAAGGATGTAAAACTGCTGATTTAATAATAAAACCGAAGGATATTCTGGCTACAGAAGGCAGAGTGATAGCGGGGAAAAACGATAATTGCAACAGGGTGTTTCTCTTAAGCAATGAAGAATTGCATATGTATTTTGACAGAAGAAAAGACAAAGAAGATATATTAAGTTGTAGCTTAGATGGAGAGCATGCAGCAGCGTATGGCACAGAGTATGCAAAAAAACGCAACTTATTTGTAAATAGTAGCAATGGCAGAAGCGAGTGGTGGCTGCGGAGCAGTGGCTCTGATAACGCTCGTGTTGCAATGTCTGTGCACAGTGACGGCGACGTCGATACGGAGGGTTGTTTTGTCGACTTTGTCTGCACAGGAGTCCGTCCGTCTTTGTGGCTGAATCTTAAATCCTAAATCTGACAATTTTAAATCTTTCAGACCTTAAATCTGCCGGCGAAGCCGGCAAATAAGCGAGCCGCAGGCTCGCTGAAATTTGATATGCTGCGAGCTGATTCGCTGTAATTTTTGTGCTACAGCACATTTATTCGCTGTAATTTTTGTGTTATGGCACATTTATTCGCTGTAATTTTTGTGCTACAGCACATTTATTCGCTGTATTTTTTGTAACATATGAGGAGAAGAATTATGAAAAATTCATTCAGACAACCGAAATTTAATAAAGAGGACGCATTTCTTGCAATCGCTTCAAGCTCTCTTGACATAGTGCTTAAAGCAGGCGTAGGACTGGCAAACCCGAGGCTATCGCTCCTTTTTACGGGACTTAAGTTTTTACTGCCGGGGCTTTTAAAGGGCGTGAAGACTGGCAGTGACAGCGTAACGAACATTTACACGAACACATTTAACGACATTGTAAGCGAATGTGCGGCAGAGCATTTTGCTTTGGGCGGTGGCGCAGATACCACCAAAGACTGCCCGTCCGTGCCAAAGAGTGCGGCAGAGCATTTTGCTTTAGGTGGCGGTACGGATAGCGAAAATAAAGCGGATGGCGGCAAAAGCGGTGCATCGGGAAGCCTTTCGGACAGCGATAAGGAGCGCATCGCAAGTATAATTGGCGTATTAAAAAATATAAAGCTGGAAAAGATAAATGTTTACGCAAATGGTGATGAGGCTGCCGACCGTAACAGGGTGATTTGTGATGCGTTAAACAAGGCTTTTCCTGACATTACTATAGAGCAGGTCGGCGCATTTATGAGCGATATTACATTTAAAATGTGCCGCGCCATTGAGAAAAATGACGCCTTAAGAAGCTACGTTGCCGAGATGATTATGCTTGAAAGCTACGAGAGCAACGGCGGCGTTTTTGCGGCGGCAGGATATACTCAGGCAGATGATATTGCAGAGAAAATAAGCGAGGAATTAAAAGAGCTTTTATCAAATGAGGCTGAAATAAGAGAAATTATTGCCGGGCTTGAAAGAAGTATTCTGATTAAGGTCGAAGGCACGAAAAAGGAGCTTGTGGCTGTCGTAAGGCAGGAGACAGAGAGCATAATAGAAAATGCGAATAACAATACTGAAAAGATAACAGGCAGAATAGATTTCAGCACTGCGCAGATAATACAGCATGGTGACATTAATACTGCTGTGATTTTAGGTGCAATAAACCAAGTAGAGAAAGAAATTGCACGTATGAGAGAAGCTGCAGCCACGACAGAAACTCTTGCCGATAAGGTGCATAGTAAAATACGGGAGTTGAAAACAGAATATATTATAAAGTGGTTTGGTGAGCTGTTTTTAAACGGACTCAGGAACGACAATAAAAAGCTTAAGGATACGTATATATATCATAATTATGAGAGATATGATAAAGAAAAGGATAAATTTGTAAGTGATTATAATGAGAACAGCAGGGAAGATTACAGTGAGAAATATGCGCATCTTAACAGTATTTTTGTTGATACTTTTGAAAACACAAAAAGAAAAGAATTTGAAACCATGCTCGTTGACGAAATCATAGAGTCTGACGACAGGAAAACCAACGGTTCGTATCTTGTTACGGGAGTGCCGGGCATAGGAAAGACAAGCCTTGCGGCATTTCTGGCAAACAGGTACTGCTTTGACGATAATGTTATTATTATAAATTTCAGTAGCCTGAACCAGTGGTTTAATAAATCCGCGCCGTCTGACAGGACTATTCTGGATGCGACAGCGTTGGAGCTTGGCATTGAAAACGGATATGACGGATTGCTGTTTTATATCAATAATTGCAGTGAAAATGTAACCATAATATATGACGGCTTTGATGAATTTATCGCTGGCACGGTTTATAGGATTTGTGAGCTGTTTGACGACGCAAACAAAATAAACCGTGTAAAGGTAATCGTTACGTCAAGAGATGCTTATGTCAGAAGATATGCAAAGGACATCGTGGCGGCTAATCAGGAGACTCCAACGAGCAATCCGATAGAACACAAATTTAAAAATGTAAAGGCTGACGCGAATGATGTCAAAGGATATGTCAAAGCATGGTACAGACTTGAAGAGTTTTCTGAGAGTAAAATCAGAGAGTATTATAAGATAATCACCGGCAAAGAATTAACCGGAAGCGTACCCGAGAAAAACCTGGAGGTAGTCGGCGTGCCGGTTATACTTTATATGTGTCTTGCATTAGAGCACAGGATAGATATTACAGAGGATACCAGCAGATATACCATGTATAAACGGATATTTGCTTTAAATGGTGGCATATTTGACTGCTTTGAAAAAATTGATGAGAGTAATGACGGATATAAATTAAAGGAAAATGTAAAGATAAGAGAAGTAAAGGAGAAGTTCAGTAATTTACTTCAGATGCTTGCTTATAAAATATTTGACACCGGCAAGGATTCTCCGATAAAAAAAGAGGATTATATATTATTAGCAGAGAATATAATTCAAGAAGTGTTCGATGGCGTTATAGACGCAGCAGTAATCATGGAATACCCTGTGAAAAATGTCTTTGAAAAGGATGCGAATGAAATTGAATTTGTCCACAAGACCATTTACGAATACTTCATGGCGCTCGGAATATTTAACTGCTTAAAAGGACTTTATGACACAGACTGCGAGTTTGTGAAGGATTACCTGTCTCAGCGAGAGTATCACAATTTTGAGAGCAGATTTGTAAAAGAGCTTGGAAGCCTGCTTAAGAGCGGCGAGCTTGTAAGAAATAATGAAACAGCCATTTACGATTTCTTAAAGGAAATGCTTACGGAGTACTACAATGAAAGTAGCAAAGACAGTCTTACTGATAGTCATAAGGGCAGCTTCTTTGCGAAGAACCTTGCAAATATGAGCATACTTTCGGCGGCGTTCGGCAGAATGTTTAATAAAGGACTGTCATTTTACACTATTGATTCCAATGCAGAATATGTGGAGAATAGCGGCAGAAGCTTTAATGAAGTGCAGGTACAGGAGCAGATATGCTTTAAGAATATGATAGATTTAATCAATCTTATCAGGGAAATAACAGGCAATTCTGACGAGCCGTTTGAAAGCAAGTTTGGTATTAACGGTGCGTACTACAAAAAGAATATGGGCAGATACCTTAAGATGATTCATTATGACAGGCTTAATCTGTCGGGCTTTGATTTGTCCGGACTTGACATGCCCGAATATGATTTATCAGGTGCTGATATGTCGGAATACATACTTAAAAATGTAAACCTTTCAAGTAGTGTTCTGAATGGTGCCAATTTGCAGGGCGCGGTTCTTGACGGTTCGGACATAGTTGACGCTGAGCTTGTCGGATGCAGCATTAAAAAAGCAAGCCTTATAGGAGCCACAATAAAAGGAAGTAATTTTACAAACTGCAATTTAGAGTTTGCTGACCTTAGAGATGCAGTTGTTGAGGATTGCAACCTGACAGGAGCGCATCTTGCAGGAATAAGAGGCGATATAGAGGCGATAAGAGGCAGCGAAAAACACAATACAAATAATATCATAAGCTGGAGCACTGACTTTGCGGGTGCAAATTTCAGAAGGGGTATCGAAAAAGAACTCGTGCCGGGTAATCTTTATGAGTTCGGAAGCTACCCACAGGGCGCAAACGGTGAGGTAAAACCGATACTCTGGAGAGTGCTTGATATAGTGGGTGGATATGCACTTTTGCTTAGCGATAAGATACTGGATAGCAAGCCTTATCATAAGGAGTATGAAGATATTACTTGGGATAAGTGTACCTTGAATGAATGGTTGAACAAAGGATATGAAGCCGAACAGGAAGGCGATAAAGGCTTTTATGATACAGCCTTTAATGATGCCGATAAGCTTAGAATTGCAAATATAAATTCAGGCAAGGTGAAGATAGAAAGTGATGTTGGCAGGGGCGACGGATGCAGGGAGATATTCCTTTTAAGTGAAGATGAGCATAAGCAGTACTTTTACAGAAGTACGCAAAAGAAGATGAGAGATGAACCGGCGCGCAAACTTAATCCTGAAGAACAGCAATTGTATGATATACAAAAAGAACTGGAAGACAAATTCGATGAAGTGTTTGGAGAGGGTGACCGCAGCAGGGCGGCAGAAGCGTTTGGCACAGAGTATGCAAAAAAATCTAGGTTGTATGCAAGTAGTGGCAATGGCAGAAGCGTATGGTGGCTGCGGCTCGGAGGCTCTGGAGGCTCTCGTTATGTTATGTTTGTTGACTTTGACGGCGACGTCCGTACGCGTGGTTTCTTTGTCCACGATGCTGATGTTGGAGTCCGTCCGGCTTTGTGGCTGAATCTTAAATCTTAAATCTGATAATCTTTAATCTATCGAATCGTAAAGCCGGGCGGCGGTACGCCGCCCGAATGCGGGCGAAGCCCGCAAAATCTGCGAGCCGTAAAGCTCGCAATATTAGTTTAAATTTTGTTATTGACGAAACCTGTGTTTTAGCATAGACTAGAATTACAGATAAGATATCTGTGCTTACAAGTGCTTCGCTACTTTAAGTGTTTGATCACTTTAAAATGCGAGCCTTTAGTAGAAGTGCTTCGCTACTTTAAGTGTTTAATCACTTTAAAATGCGAACCTTTAAATTATAAGTGTTTCGCTACTTATGAGTGCGAATGTTAAGGAGATGGGATTTCTCGTCTCCTTATTTTATTCTAGTGGACTATGAGTGGTATTCAGGTTGATTTCAAAGGCATACATAATTAATGGAGAACATGCTATGGGGTTTTTTGATAAACTAAAGAATAAGACAGTTGAATTTGATGCGGACAGTGCATTTCTTGCGATTGCAAGCGGTGCATTTGGGATTGTGCTGACTGCGGCGGCAAGGCTTACAAGCCCGGTGGGGGCGGCGGCTGCCGGACTGGGGGTATTGGTACCAAGCCTGATTAAGGGCATCAAAATCAAGGACAAAGATAAGAGCGTGCAGACCATTTACACCGAAAGGTTTAATGAAATTGCTGCAAAATGCGCAAGGGCTGCCTTTGGAGAAGAGACGGCGGAGGACGTTCTGAACGTCCTGATGGAAGTAAAGCTTAGCAATATTGACATTTACGATGGCAGGGCTGCCGAGCGCAGCGAGCTTGTGAGCGGCATTTTGTCCGCACGGCAGATTAATGTCGCAAGGGAAAATGTTGATAAATTTATGGACAGCCTCATTTTTGAAATGTGCAGGGCGGTGCAGGAGGACGACGCACTCAGAAAGTTTGTCGTTGAGAAGCTGCTGCTCGCAGGCTACCGCACGAAAAGAAGCCAGAACCCGGACGGAAAAGCGCTTTATTTACGTCTGTCCGATGAATATACTGTTGCGAGGAGTCTGCGCACATATCTGCGCGATGACGGCAGGATAAAACGCTACGCCGACCTAAACTCATTTACCGTTGGCGTAAATGAGCTGCGGGAGTGGATGGAGCAGGGAGAATAGGCATATAGTTGACAAAGCAGAGAAAGATTAATATTGATGGCAGTACGATTATTGTCTATAAGCCTGTGACAGATATCAATGAGAAGAACAAATCTGCATTGCAGTTTTTGGATTTGATGTCGACCATCGATAAGTACAGCGAGCTAGGCAAAGCTGAGCTGAATGCAAAGCTTAAATGGTATGTCAATTTGGTTAAGCTTGATTTCGCAACGGTAAAAGAGTATATTTCTTTATATCCTGACAAGGTTTTCTGTAACATTTATAATGGAGGATTGATGGGTGAGCTGGTGTAAAGAGTATGAGGGTGAGTGGCGAAAGATTTTTGAATCTGACTGCAAAGATATCACGAGAAGGTTTTATATGAAAAGATGTCGTATGAAGAAGCAATAAGGTTGGGAATTGGAATAGTGGCGGATATGGATTTTTTTAATTATATAAACGCTTTAAAAGCACTAGGGTATGATGTTTACTTTAGTGCTTATTTTTATACAAAAACGTGCTGTATCTCTTCAATATATGCTTGATATATGCTTGACATTATAACGCTTTACCGTTATAATTTTAAAAAAGGCAGGTGAGCGACATGATGATAAATGACATTATAAAACAACAGCATTTATCGAAATATCGTCTGGCGAAGAACAGCGGTATTCCTTATATGACTATTAATGATATTTGCGGCGGCAGGACGAATCCTGCTGATTGCAGCGCCAAAACGATATACAAGCTGTCGAAGGTTTTGGGTGTTTCGATGGAGGCGCTGGTGGAGCCTTATATACAGCCGCGCCCTGCGTTTGAGCTGTTCAAGAGCAATGTGTGTCACAGGTTAAAGGAGCTTGGCGACATTGATTTTTTAATTGATACGATTGAGGGCGGCGAGATTGTCACGTATTACAACAGAAGCTGGTATCCGGAGTGCCTGTACCTGCTTGCGATGGTCGATTACATCAGCCGTGAAAATGATGTGCCGCTTTGCGAGGAGTACAATAGCTATCGAAGCCTAAAACTCGACGATATCATTTTTCCTTCGGGCGTGTTAATGGCGGATGCGGCAGCACAGAGTGACGATGCAAAGGAAGCAGCATTGAGAAATGCAATTCCTGAATTTAAACGATTTAATATCGTGGAAAACGAGGTGCGGGATGTCATTTGAAAACAGCTATATAATTAACAAAGACAATTTGGATTTTTATCTTAATGAACTGTCGAAGACATATAAAAAAATTGCCGGAAGAAAAGCAACCTTTGAAATTATACTGATAGGTGGAGCTGCAATTATTGAAAACTATGGCTTTCGTGATATGACCACTGACATTGATGCGATTTATGATACATTTTCATCTATGAAAGAAGCAATTAATATAGTCGGTGACAAATACAATTTACCTAATGGATGGTTGAATGATGATTTCAAGAAAACTCTGTCATATACGCCGAAACTGTACAATTATTCTGTGCCTTACAAAACATTTAATCAGGTGCTTAATGTAAGAACTATAACAGCAGAGTATATGATTGCGATGAAATTAAGGGCTGGCAGACAGTATAAAAATGACCTTTCAGATATTGTTGGTATTCTATATGAACATGAGAAAATGGGCGAGCCTATTACTTTTGAGCAAATTGATATTGCTGTCAAAAACCTTTACGGTTCGTGGGATGCGTTTGATGAAAGTGTAGTAAAATTTATTAAAGATGTTTTTGCAGACGGAGCTTTTGAAAAACTCTATGCGGTTACAAGGGAAAATGAAAAGGAGGCTAAATCCTTGCTTGTACAATTCGAAAAGGATTGTCCGGGACTTCTGAAAACAGAATCGGTTAATTCTGTTCTTGAACAGTTAAGAAAGAGATGTAAAGAGTAAAAAATGGCACTAAGGTAAGGGGTACTTTAGTGCTTATTTTTTGTTTGTGTTTAATAGTGCAGATATATTTTTGTTGCAAAAAAATATAATAAATAAGTATCTTGGTTGTTATAAAGTGGATAATATGGTATACTTTATCTAAATAAAGTTTATGGCTTTGTAAAGCAGTACACAGGGGATAAAACAGTTAAGAAGCTTTAAGATAAAAGGAGAAGAATATAATGTTTACATTTTCAGCATCAGGGTTAGTTATATTTTTTACAAAGTTAATAGTAACACATTGTGCAGAAAACAGTTCTGATGAACTATTTAAAAAATCAGCTTCAACCATTGGTTCAGCCGCAAGTGAAATTGTTAAAGGCTTTAAGAAAAAAGACAAGTCTGAAACACCGCAGGAATTGTTTAAAAATACTTTAGAAGAAACAATGATTGAGTGTGCGAAGAGTTTTTTTGTAAGAGAAAATGAGGACTTGGTGATATCTGTTTTGAATGAAGTATCACTGGCAGATTTTACTACTGCTACAGTAGAAGACGTAGTTCATTCTATAAGAGTTGCCTTTGATTTTAATGGACTTACATCGGGAAATAGCGGCATAGATGATAACAAAATTAGAGATTTTATAGATAAAGTTACTATAAGCATGAACGGGAAGGTAGATAAAGATCAAAGATTGATTCTTTATGTTAATGAAAAACTTTCTAAGGATAATTATGTTACAACTCGGGAAATTAATGATACAACTCGGAAAATTAATGATACAACTCAGGAAATTAATGCTGGGGTTAAGGCAGTAAATAAAAAAACGGAAGAAATACAGACTGCTGTAGACGATATAAAAACAGATGTTAAAGAAATGAAAGCTTCAATGATTAAAAGTAATAATAAAAATGATGAAGAGAATAAAAAAAACAAGGCTACAACAGAATCACCAAAATCCCCTTATGAAAAGCTTACTGCAAATATAAGAAAGCACAAAGAAGAATACGCAAAAAAATGGACCGAGCCATTATTTCTTAACGATACATTAACTGAGGCAGAAGAAGCCGAAGAGCTAAAAAAGACAGTAGGCAAGACCTTAGAAGATACATATATTGAACATAGTTATACGAGTATAAAGCTTAAAGAAGAAAAGAAAAATAATAAAGAGTATTACACTGATGAATGTGACAAAAAAGGTGAAAATGGCCTGGAGAGCATTATTATAAACGACATCAACAATAAAAAATGCAGCAGCAGATGGCTTATATCTGGAGTTCCGGGCATAGGTAAGTCAAGTCTGGTTATAAAACTTGCTCATACGTTTATAGACAATAAAAACATAATGGTTATAGATTTTAGCAAATTAAATGATGAATTTGATGAACTAAAAGAAGAATGTAAAAAAATAGAATATGCAATTGCAAAGTGTTTCGACATAACTAAGAACGAGTTTAAGGAGTTTATAAATAATCAATTAGATTATCCAGTGTTAATTTTAGATGGATTTGACGAATTTATATCAGGCAAAAATGATGAAATAACACTGTTGAAAGAATTTCTGGAACTACAAGAAACTGGTTTACAAAAACTGCATATAATTATCACCTCAAGGGATAATTATGTTAAAGATATTGAAAGAATTGATAGATTATTTGAACGTTGGGATAAGTTGAAATATTTTTCAATTGATGATATCAGACTTTACCATCAAAGATTAAAAGGTAATATATTGTATGGTGATATTTCTAACAATCTTGAGGTAATAGGAGTTCCGGTAATATTGTATTTGTGCCTTATTAGCGGTGATATTGATATTAAAAAAGAAAATGAAAGTAGATTTGCTCTTTATCAAAAGATTTTTGATAAAGATGGAGGTCTATACAGACGTTTTAAGGGTTGTATGATTAAATATAAAGAAAATGTAATAACCCATATTAATAAAGGAACTTCAGATAAAGCATATGGGGTTGGTGAGAGACCTCATATAAAAGATTTACAGTATATTGATGCAATTGATATTCTTTTTAAAGAACTTGCATTTAGAATTTTTATTAATGATGAGAAAAGTATTAATGGGGAAACTTATCGTAGAATAATAAATCAAGTTAAAATAGATGATAAGTATGTGCTGCAAGGAGAAAAAGATATTGTAAATAACTATCCTATAAAAGTGATGATGGAAGGTAATGAAAGGGTAGAGTTTGTTCATAAATCAATATTTGAATACTATGCCGCTTTGAAAATATATAACTGTATAGAGGAACTTTACACTGAAGAAATCAAGGACACGGCAACTTCTGATAGTGATATGACTAAAGAAAAATTTGTAAAAAACTTTAGAAAAGATATGGGCAGGCTCTTAAGCAAAGGTGTCTTAATGCGTGTCGGTGAGCATGAGCTTTATGATTTCCTTAAAGAACTGCTCAAAAACAAGTACAACAAAGAAAAGAAGAAAAACAGCATCTTTGCAAGGAATCTTCAGGACATGGAGCTTTTAGAGGGAGCAGTGTTTGCCATGTTTGAAAATGGATTGTCGTACTATGTGCCTGATACAGACGCTATTGATAAAGAGACTGAAAATACGGAAAGCTATCCGGCATTGTATGACATGGAGAACAAATGCTTTAAAAATATAATTGACTTGGTGCAGCTTATACGTGAGGTTACAGGAAATCGGAGTTATCTTTTTGGCGCAAGCCTATGCTCGGACTCCGGTAACAAAACAAAGCATATTGAACGCTACATAAAGTCAGACCACTATAACGGATTAAACCTGTCAGGATTTACTTTATCTAACCTTGACCTGAGCGGAGCCGATTTGTCTTGGTACAATCTGTCACAGACACATATTAAAAACAGTCTGTTTAATCGGGCGAATATGCTGTTTGCGAATCTGACAGGCGCACAGATTAATGACAATGACTTTTCAGATGCGATTTTGTCAGGCGCAGGGTGTAATGTATCGGAGATAAAAGAGAATAATATTACAAATGACAGGACTGTATTTGAATTCAGGCTCGGTAAGTACAAACAGGGAAAGAAAGGCGAGGTTGAACAGATTATATGGAGAGTTTTGGAGCAGGTAGGCGATTATGTTCTGCTGCTTAGTGAGAAGATAATTGACTGTCTGCCATATAATACTAAATTTGTTTCAACTGATTGGGAACACTGTTCATTGAATAAATGGCTTCAGGATAATATTTATAATGGTGATGGAGTATTTGAGAATTCAGAGAAAAAGATGATAATCAGTCCTCAAAATATTCCATATAAAAACATATCAAAAAATGCAGATGGATGTAATGAAATTTTCCTGTTAAGCTATGAAGAATTACTAAAATATTTTGATAGCAGAAGCGATGAGAAAAAGGAGAAGGATAGAAACGAAAAAGTGGTTTATCAAAGTTTGGGCGGAGCACAGGCAGTAGCGTATGGGACAGAGTATGCGAAGAAACATAACTTGTTGGTTTCTGACTATAACGGCGCAAGTCACTGGTGGCTGCGGAGCGGAGGCTCTGCGCCTGCTATTGCGATGCATGTGGACAATGTCGGCGACGTCTATACGATTGGTGATGATGTCAACCTTGGCGACGTTGGAGTACGTCCGGCTTTGTGGATAAATCTTAAATCCTAAATCTGACAATCTTAAATCTTTCAGACCTTAAATCTGCCGGCGGAGCCGGCAAATAAGCGAGCCAATCCCGGGCGGGCTTTAGCCCGCCCACGGTGCAATACTCTGTGAAGATATAGTAGTCGCTGAAGGCGAGCCTCCCCTCGAGCGGGCGAAGCCCGCAAATCAGCGAGCCTTCGGCTCACTGAGCTGCATATTATTAATTGCACAACAATACATAGTAAAATATAAAATATAAAATAATTACTTAACGATAAAGGAGACATGTTATGGGGTTTACAATGATAAAACTTGTTAAGACACTTCTTCCGATAACAGCTAAAACTGTGCTGACTAGCTTTATCAAGTCTGAATTTCCGGGGATAGAAGGATTTAAGAATTTAACCAATATTGAGCTTGATAAGTATGTAGGGGATGCTTCCTCTGATTTGCTAAAGGAAGCGTTAAAACAAAAAGACCTAAAGACCGAATATGTTAAAGCAATCAATTCGTCAGTTAAAGAAAGCATTTATTCGACTTTTAATGCGGCGTATAGAAATGATGATGTTGTTAAACTGATAGAGCAGATTGAGATAAATGACTATAAATATGCGGATGATGATTTCAGGACTGCTTTAAAGAGTGAAATCCGTGCGGTATTAAACGAGGGCGGTTGTACAGAGTATAATACAAGCGGTATTAGTGATGCAAAACTAAATGAGTTTTTGAATACTCTTGACAGCAAGATGGAAGAGAAGATAAATACAAATGATATACTGTACAGGCATTTCACAACATTAAAACTGAGCGATATTTCTAAGCTGCTCGGAATTATATATAGTAGCGTTGAAAGCGTCGATAATAAAGCTGATGCTTTAGTAGATACTACAAGCAGTATGGATAATAAGCTCGATGGAATCACTATTTCGCTTGAACAGTATAGGAAAGAGTTTAGCACTTATGCAGTCAATGGAGGCGAGAGTCTTGAAAAGTTAAATGAGCTTCATGATGATAATGAACAGGTCAAAGCTTCCATTGAAAAAATATATACATTACAACAAAAATTTATTGAATATTATTGTGATAATTATATTAATGAGCAGAAAAACAACTCAAAATTAAATGATACACAAGGCTTCGAAGGTAAAATTGATGAATGTAAGAAGGATTATTTAAAAAAATGGACCGAAGTCCTCTTCCTCAACAAAGGCATTGATGTAAGCAAGAAGCTTTGTAATACTTATATCCATCATGATTACAGAATTTATGACAAGGAAAAGCGACGCTTCCCGGATGATGTTATAAAATCTGATTTTGAAAAATTTATAACAGGAAAAATAAAAGGTGACAGCAAGGGAACCATACTTGTAACCGGTGCTCCGGGCATTGGAAAGAGCAGTCTGGTTGCGTATCTTGCAAATGAGTGTAAAGATGTTGATAACAGAGTTATAATAATCAATTTCAGTGATTTAAACAAGTATTTCAGTGATGAAACAGGGAACAATAAAGAAACTATTTATTCAGCGATTACGAAGCATTTAGAGTTTAAGAAGGATGATGATTTAAAGAAATATCTTGCCGGTGGCAGTAAAAAGTCAGTCGTGATTCTTGATGCTTTTGATGAGTTCATCTCAAAAACAGAGAATGAGGAGGATTTGCTTGCAAGGTGGTGCAGATTTGTAAAGGACTCATTAAAGAGGGAGACACTGCTTATCGTTACTTCAAGGGATAACTATGCAAGTAAAATGAGCAATATTGATTCGTACTTTGATAGCTGGTACAAGCTGGATGAGTTCTCGGAAGAAAAGATTGATAAGTATCATTTTAATATAACAGGCAAACATATTCCAAAGGGAAGCACTATTCCTGAGAAAAACAGGGAGGTGGTAGGCATTCCTGTAATACTTTATATGTGTCTGATGCTTCCTGAGCCGATAGATATTACTGTCGAGACAAGCAAATATCAGATGTACAAAAAGATATTTAATCTTAATAAGGGTATTTTTGATAAGTTTGCAAGGGTTGTTGATGAAAATGAAGGTTACAGCGAACCATTTATTGAAGAACACATAAAACGACCGATGTATTATCTTCTTCAGATGCTTTCATACAGGATATTTGAAAATAATGAAGAGGCTGTAGATAAAGATATTTATGTAAATGTGCTTGCAAAGAATGTGCATGACGAGAACGGCGACAGGCTTAATTTTTATCTGAAAGATGAAGAAGGTAAAATTATTGAAGAGTCCTACAGAAGAATTATGGACTACCCTATAAAAAATATTTATGAGGGAAACAACAGAATTGATTTCGTACATAAGACTATCCGTGAGTATTTTATGGCATTATTGATATTTAATAGTATCAAAGCAATTTACAACAAGGAATATGTGATAAGTAATGTAAAAAGTGAAGATACATACAAGCTGTTTGAAAAAGAATTTGTACAAAGGCTCGGCAGTCTGCTTAAAAAATGTGAGCTGATAAGAGGTAATGAAACGGCGGTTTATGATTTCTTAAAGGCAATGCTCAGTGAGTACATAAATGATGCTGAAGCATCAGTTACGGCAAAGGAGAACCTTTCAAATATGAATATCCTCTCTGCAGCCTTTGGCAAGATGTTTGAAAAGGGCTTGTCATATTATACTATTGATGAGGCATCAGAAGATTTTTATGTTGAGAATACAGGAAGAAGCTTTGGTGTGGTAAGTACTCAGGAGCAGACCTGCTTTAAGAATATGGTCGATTTAATCCAGATGATTAGAGAATTGACCGGTAAGACTGATGATATATTTAAGAGTGAATGGTCAAGCAGGAAAGAAAACACTGATAAATCGTCAAATGAAGTTATAATTCCTGATGAACAATATTATAAATTTTATATGGCGGAATATTTAAGAGATTGCCATTATGATAGGCTGAATTTGTCAGGCTTTGATTTATCAAATTGCAATTTAACAGATGTAGATATGTCAGGCTATGACTTAAGAAAAACGAATATGAAATCGTCGAATTTAACTAACTGCAATCTCGAATTTGCCGACTTAAGAGGTGCAACTGTTACTGACTGTAACCTGACCGGAGCGCATCTTGCCTGCATACGTGGCAATATAAAAACTATCAGAGCAAACAATACAATCAGCTGGAGTACCGACTTTGCTGGCGTAAATATCAGAAAAGGCATAGAGAAGGAGCTTGTGGTTGGCAATCTCTATGAGTTTGGAAGCTATCCGCAGTATACTGATGAAAAAGGTAAATATAAACCTGAGCCGATACTTTGGCGCGTGCTTGATATAGTGGACGGCAATGCGCTGCTGCTAAGCGAGAAGATACTGGATTGCATACCATACAATGAAAAGTTTGAACCTGTTACATGGGATAAATGCACGCTGAATAAAAGATTAAATAATGAGTTTTATAATACTGCCTTTGGCGAAATAAAAAATGCAGGAAGCATAATAGTAAAGCCACAGAATATAAGTCCAAAGTATATAGCTCCAAAGAATGAAAAAGGTCAGGATGAGTCAGGAAATGTGGAAATAACGATTGCAGGTAAGAAAGATAACTGTGACAGGATATTCTTACTTAGCAAAGAAGAATTGCTAATGTATTATAACAGGCGAAAAGATGATAAGAAAAAAGTAAGTGAAGATGGTTGGTGGTTAAGAATTGGCGGCGCACAGGCAGCAGCGTATGGCACAGAGTATGCAGAGAATCGTGGCTTGTCGGTAAATGATGCTGGCATAGGACTTTGGTGGCTGCGGAGCGGAGGCTCTGGAGGCTCTCGTCATGCTTTGAATGTAGACCTTGACGGATACGTCCCTACGTATGGTCACTTTGTCGTCTATGATTTCGTTGGAGTACGTCCGGCTTTGTGGATAAATCTTAAATCCTAAATCTGACAATCTTAAATCTTTCAGACCTTAAATCTGCCGGCGAAGCCGGCAAATAAGCGAGCCGAAGGCTCGCAATCCGGCTCGCGAAGCGAGCCAATCCGGCGGGCTTTAGTCCGCTAATCCCGGGCAGCGAAGCCGCCCAATCCGCGAGCCTTTAGGCTCGCAATCTTGCTTGCGAAGCGAGCCGATATATTAATTTTAGGGCCTCCGTAATGAGACTCAACGTATTTGTATAACTATAGGGGGTAACAAATTGTGACATTGATTTTGTTGCACCCGTTCTTCGCATATGCTAAACTATATATAGTTTAATGATATCTTTATGAAGCATCTAAAATCTATTCTATTTCATTCATTTATTCATTAAACAGATCTTTTTAAATTGTTCAAATCTATCAGCAGCAAATCTGTGATTTGCAAATCTTTACGCTAAACGGAGGTATCATATGGCGAAGAGAAGTATTAAGAGAAGCTACAAGGACAGTCTGTTTCGACTGGTGTTTCGGGAGAAGAAGGAGCTTTTAAGCCTTTACAATGCGGTGAA
>JAFRXK010000064.1 GCA_017442865.1 Lachnospiraceae bacterium
GGCAGGCTGATGCATGATTTTGCATGTTCAAACCCCGACGATATGTATTATGAAGTTCTTGCGGCAAGGACAAGATTTTTTAAGGAAAGAACGGAGGGGAACAGTAAAATGAGCAAAATATTTGATGAAGTCAGAGAAGAGGGCTTTAAAATGGGCAGACTTGAAGGAATCGAAGCCGGACTTAAGACAGGCAAGCTTGAGGGCATTGAAGCCGGAAGGCTTGAGGGCATTGAAGCCGGAAGGCTCGAGGGCATTGAAGCCGGAAGGCTCGAAACATCTAAATCGACAGCCCTGCGCATGATTAAATCCGGCAGAATCACTTTTGAGGACATAGCCGAATTTTCAGGACTTACCATTGATGAGGTAAAGATACTGGCTGAAGAGAAGTCAGCCTGATGCTCTGAAATATACGAGATAAAAAGGAGAAGAATGATTATGAAATTAGCAGAAGCTTTACAGGAGCGCGCCGACCTTAACAGGCAGATTGAACAGTTAAAATCAAGGCTTTCAAGCAATGCAATTGTGCAGGAGGGTGAGGAGCCTGCTGAAAATCCACAGGAGCTTATCAAAGAGCTTAACGGCAGCATTTCAAGACTTGAGGAGCTTATTGGCAGGATTAATCTCACAAACTGTGCTACAAAAGTCGATGGTTCAACTCTTACAGAGCTGATTGCAAAAAAAGACTGCATAAACTTAAAATTAATCGCTTATCAAAATCTTGTATATGACGCCAGCCAGACAGCAAGGCGAGCAACAAGAACCGAAATCAAGATTCTCAGCACTGTGGATGTAAAATCACTCCAGAAGACTGTTGACAAGCTTTCAAAGGAATTAAGACTTATTGAAAATAAAATCCAGGAGACAAACTGGACGACCGAGCTAAAATAAGCTTTTAAAACTGTGATAAGTTTGTATTTAAAACAGTGATAAGTTTGTATCTAAAACAGTGATAAGCCTGTATCTAAAACAGTGATAAGTTTGTATTTAAAACAGTGATAAGTAAGCAGGGCGAATGTAATCTCTGTGGCTGAGAATGAGTCCACATCCATTAGGCGGGTCTTAAGGGCAGGACCATTATTAATTGTTATGCCCCGACATCGTACAAATGTATTGATATTTTTTATCATTATCACCTGACATTGACTGCTTGCGAGGGTGGGTATGGGGAACATATAACCGAGATTAACCGGCAAAATATTTAACAGCGTTTTCTAAAATGCGGTCAACCGCCTGTGTACAGGCAGTTGACCGCATTTTTAATTTTCTTCATTGCAGTCATTCACATAAACTCTGGTCATTGACTGCATTTTTGATTTTCTTTTTTTCAGTCATTCGCCTATACTTTGGTCATTGACTGCATTTTTTATTTTCGCCTTTGCGGTCATCCGCAACGCACAAATCTATCAAAGCATTAGCTTTCTAGGCTGCCTGGAGTCATCCGCAACGCCCAAATCAGCCGAAGCAATTGATTTACTATTTGCTCTTCTTCTTTGAAAGCATAAGGTTTGTAAGAATACCGAGGATAAGTGCTGCTGCAACCTCTGTAAGTGTAACCTTGCCGAATGTAAGTGTAAGTCCGCCGATACCTGCGATAAGGATAACGCTGACTACGAAGAGATTCTTGTTGTCCTCAAGGTCAACATTCTGAATCATCTTAAGACCGCTTACTGCGATAAATCCGTAAAGTGCCATACATACGCCGCCCATTACACATGAAGGAATAGTATTTACAAAAGCAACGAACGGAGTGATAAATGCTATAACCATAGCGCCGATTGCAGCTGCAATAATGCTTACTACAGATGCATTCTTTGTGATAGCAACACATCCGATTGACTCTCCGTATGTTGTGTTCGGGCAGCCTCCGAAGAATGCGCCAACCATTGAACCAACGCCGTCGCCAAGAAGTGTCTTATCAAGACCCGGCTCAACAAGAAGGTCTCTCTCGATAATTGTGCTTAAGTTCTTGTGGTCTGCGATATGCTCAGCAAATACTACAAATGCTACAGGAACATATGCTACAAAAATTGTACCGACATATGATGCTGAAAGCTCGCCAAAGCCCTTTGATGCTGTAAGGAATGTGAAATCCGGTACTGATAAGAAGCTTGATAATGAAATATTTGAAAAGTTATTTGTTAATGCGCTGAAATCAATAACCTTGAGTGCATCAATGCCTGCTGCATTGCCAATCCACGTAAGGATAGCTGCTACAACATAACCTGCAAGGATACCGAGAATAAATGGTATGAGCTTCATCATCTTCTTGCCGTATGTTGAGCAGAGCATTGTTACTGCAAGAGTGATAAGTCCGCATAATACAGCGATGAGTGTGTGTCCGCCTGCGTTTGCAGTTGTCAGATCGCCAATAGCATTTCCTGCGAGCGAAAGACCGATAATTGCAACTGTAGGTCCGATTACAACTGCAGGCATAATCTTTGATACCCACTTAACGCCTACTGCCTTAACAACAATAGCGATTACAACATATACAAGGCCTGCAAAAACCGCACCGAGTATAAGTCCGATATAGCCTGCTGCCATAGATACGGCGCCTGCAAATGCTGCTAACATAGAGCCGATGAAAGCAAATGAGCTTCCAAGGAATACCGGGCTTCTGCCTTTTGTGAATAATACATAAACAATAGTACCGATACCTGCTCCGAATAATGCTGCCGCAGGGCTCATGCCTGCCTCATAATTTGATACGCCTGCATTAATAATTACAGGAACAACGAGTGTTGCTGCCATGATGGCAAGCAGATGCTGGATTGCAAACACGATAAGCTGACCGAAAGGCGGCTTATCCTGAACATCATAAACCAGTTTCATTTTTCTCTCCTCCATATGTACTTATTGGCGATTACGCCTTAAATATATTCGCTAATGCACCTCCGTGCGATTAACCATATTAAAATCCCCGTCCTGCCTAACGGCAAATAAATATCCTGATTAACAACAAATAAATATCATGCCTAATGGCAAAAAAAATGTCCTGCCTAATGGCAAAAAAAATGTCCTGCCTAAAGGCAGAACGTAAATTCAAGCTTGCTTCAAATCACTTTACAATCGCCTTTCAAGGCTATTTTTTTCTAAGAAAAACTATATCATATCAGCGTATAAATGTAAAGATATTTTAAACATTTATAAAATAAAACTAAACTGCCTGACAGGCTTTGTTTTCTATCGTTTTGGAATCCTCGCAAAACCTTTGCTTCCTCTGTCCCGCCGGTCTGCCTTGAATAAGCATGGGCTTCTTCTGCCTCGCCGGTCTGCTTTGAATGAGCTTAGGCTTCCTCTGTCCCGCCGGTCTGCCTTGAATAAGCATGGGCTTCTTCTGCCTCGCCGGTCTGCTTTTGTATAAGCTCACACTTCTCCTGTCTCGTCAGGCGTTTAATGTGCCACTCCCTGCTCATTGCTTCACTCTTACTCTCAAACGCTTCATAATATACAAGCTCCACCGGAAGCCTTGTCCTTGTGTACTTTGCGCCTTTGCCGCTGTTATGCGCTGCAAGCCTCTTTTCAAGATTGTTTGTCCACCCTGTATAAAAGCTTGCATCACTGCACTTCAAAATATATACATAATTAAATTCTCTTTTGTCCTGCAAAAAATCATCTCCCAAAGCAAATCCATGTATGCGGTCTATGTACCGGGGCGCGCAGCGCCCCGTATCCTTCATCCGCACTCCGCTCTATGTACCGGGGCGCGCAGCGCCCCGTATCCTTCATCCGCACTCTGCTCTATGTACCGGGGCGCGCAGCGCCCCCTCAAAATCTATTCATAAAGCATCAGCCTAAGGTTTTAAATATGCCGGCCGGGCATATCTCTTTTGTATCTTATCAAAAAACGTAATATTACTGATGCGTTTTTTGTTCTGTAAGAGGATATAAACAAAGCCCGCTCTCCAAGGCCGGCGATGCTTCACCCTCCTGATATATTCTATGCCCTTTTCATTCCTTTGTCACTATATAAATCACAAATCTGCTGCATTTACATTATCCCGGCGCCCTCCACCCCATTGACGCTTTGGACGAAGCATTGACATTGAGGCTGCATTTATATTATCCCGGCGCCCTCCACCTGCTTTACGATAATAAGCCTGTCGCCCGGATAAACCTCATATGATTTAAGACCGTTAATCTCGCGGATTGAATCAAGCCCGGCATGATATTTCTTCGCAATTTTCCACAGGGTATCGCCTTCCCTGACAACATATCCACTAATGCCCGGCAGCATCGCAATTCTCTCTAAATCAAAAGGCTTTATTTCGATATCACTGACTACCGGGATATCCATTTCCCTTCTTACAAGCAGCTCCGCCAAAATCGACGCTTTAATTTCAAGCTCATCATTCCCCAAAAGCATCGCCGACAGCTGCTCCAGACAGGTTTTAATCTGATAACTGCACCCGTCGTCGATATTTTTTGCTTCCATAATATACGAAAATGGTATGGCGCCCTTCACCGCCCGCATCGGATTTTTATCGTCAGAGGTCATAAACAAAACATTGACTAAAAGCGCGCCTTCAATACGCACGCCCTCGTCCGTAATTTCAGAATCGTCAATTTTAACATTTCCCCTGCATCGGCAAATCTGCAGCATCCGCTCGTCTGAATTAACCGCAATTCTTCCGTTTGCCTTGAATTTCGATATGTTTTTGACAAGCACGCTCTCCATGCGTATGTCCTTCATTACCGGTGAAATGTCGGCGGCTGTGGAATAAATGTCGCTCAAATATGTCACCCTGTCATCCTCAAAGAGCCTGATATCCAGCTCTAAAAGTCCGTCAATGGTAAAGATTCTCGTTTCGCCGTCATTATCGGGCATCAGATTAATATCGGCGTGCGCGAGATTAACCTCTACAAACGGAATCATCTCCTGCACCGCATACGGCAGCTCGACATTTCCGGTAAACGGAATGCTTCTTTCAAGCCACTGCACCGGAATCCTCTCATCCTCAGCGGCATACATTATGTAAACATTTATTTCGCCGTTTACAACAAGCTCGCCGTCCCCCGCCTTCACATCAACATTTCTAAGCTCGCTCTCATCCCAGATTATCCTGCCAACATTAGGCTGCCCGGACGATATCTCGGTTTCAAGCTTTACCCTCAGAGTGTCCTTCTGAAGCACCGCTATCTTTGAAATATCCACCTGTCCGGTAATAACCTCGCAGTTCTCATCTCCGTTAAATGTCCTTGCCACCTCCTCATTGCTTACCTCCTCTGCCGAAAGCTTAAAGGTAATAACCGCCCTGACACTTATTTTTCTTGAATTGATCATTTCCACGGTAAGGTCGTCTATTTCGGGCTTCACATGAAGGTAATCCTTTTCGTCAAGCTGCTCCATATTCACCGCCTCGTCAAACGGCAGCGCGCCACGCATGACAAATACATCCCCTCCGTATTCCGGATTGTACATCATTTTAAAATAAAGTCTGCCCTTGATTTTTGCGCGTCCCGCAAGTCTCCTTGTCTCCTCAAGCTCCACTCTGCCGTCAGACATAACTATTTGTCCGATATCCGGATTTGTATCCGGAACAATAAAATCATCATCAAAGGTCATCTGGTAAATTGCCTGCTCCTTCAGCTTATCAAATTGTACAGTTTTTTTCTCTAATTCCATAATGCCTCCCCCTTACAAAAAAATTACCGGCAGCTCGGCATTTTCTATCTTAATTACTATATACGGGTACGATTTTGCCTTCGACGTATTTTCGTCCTTTGACGGGCCGATAAGGTCCACGTCCACACACACCGCATTTTCCGACAAATAAAGCTCTGCCACCGTCATACTGTATCCGCCGGTCTCCTGCTCGCCGCGCCCTGTGGCAATGTACAGGAAATCTCCGTCCTTGTAGGTCAGATTAAATTCGCCCTCTTTCTTTTTCTCAATAACATCAAACAGCTCCTTCGGTATCTCCTCCTGTGTAACCACCGTAAAATCCAGATCCTTCACCTTTTTATATTCTTCCGAAAAGCCACAGCCACCAAGAAGTATCAGGCAAAGCATAAGAACAGCAAGTTTTTTCATGACAACCCTCCGGTATAACATTCTCTATTCATTTTATTTATGACCCATGTGGAATATGACGTGTTTTTTTCAGATGTATATAATTTAAGAGACAAATACTCAAATACCCCGCAGCAGGCTCGTCCGCTTGGCTCGTTGCTCACGGGAATAAATGCGCCCGGACATAAAAATTTAAATCCGCCGCGCAGTTAAATACTGGTTAGTGAAAAGCAATGAAAAATATCAAATGCATCCGACATCTTAAAGAAGCTGACACCTTAATCACATATCAGGGATGACATATGCTGCTGTCATCCCTGATGCTTTTATTAAATGAACATTTCAATATTTAATAATAATACCCAAACTCAAACAGTCCTGCATAAATATTGGCTGTTCTGTCATCAAGCTCCTCAACATAAAACTCCGTTCCCGGATGATAGCCCTTATAATCTATGTACTCCATAACCTTCGGCAATGCTTCGGTAATACTCTTGAAATCGCTGTTTACATGCATTTTTAAAGCATCATGTATCTCGAATTCCGGCAGAAACTCAAATTCCTTTGGAAGCTCAAGCGGTCTGTCTGTCGGAACCTTTATCTCCCAGTCCACCACTATCTGCTTTTTGTCGAATCCGACGCTGTGTACCGCAGTAACCGGGTTGCCTGTCTGCCTGGCTGAATTTGCATAAATTATTTTTTCAATCCTTCGGCGTATGTAATCCATTTCATCTCTCGTTACCTCACCGCGAAATGAAACGACATTCTCCATACGAAGCAGTTCATTTTCTGTTACATTCTCGTACATAAACAAAACCTCATCTTTAATTTGATCGTTGTAAATCCAACATCTGTTTATCTGTTTAATTACAACTTCTGAATTTTATTTTAATTTTCCAAAATTATAAATTGCTTTCTGTTATCTATTTTATGTTTATTCGCGTTGGTTTATGCCCAAATCGGCTCAATTTGTTGGTTGAAATATTATTTTTTGTTGCTATGTTATCCTGCAAAATGTTTCATGAACAATAAATCAATCGTTAAAATTAACTTTATCATGACCGCAGCCATACTCCGGATTTCTCACAAATATTTTCACTGATGCTTAAAATCTTTACTGATAACTAAGTAAGAAGTGCTTTTAAAATCGCGCTTATCCGATAAAAAACCACCGGCAGGCTATCAATATGATAAAACCTGCCGGCGGCAACAAAAGAATATTGTCTGTGCTAGAGCACATAATCATTATAAGAAAAACAAACTGCATATTATATTGGTTTATGACATATTAAATTTGTTGGTTTTTATTGATATTTGGAAAACACTATGTTATATTACTCATATGTGGCAACATCAATCATTTTCCAAAACAACAAAAAGCAATTTTTTTTGCAACACATTTTACACCATTACTAACTTTAACACACAAATGAACTTAAAAGGTGAGGTACATTATGGATAAGAAATTAGAAATACTTCTTGTAGAAGATGATCCTGTAACATGTAAAGAATTTATTAGTCTGGTTGACGAGTCTGATGACCTTATTCTCGTGGGCGTAACAAACAACGCCTCTAAGGCAATGGATTACATTAAGGAAATGCTTCCTGATGCCATTATTCTTGATTTAGAGCTGAATGAAGGCAGCGGAAACGGCCTTAATATATTATTTGACCTTCAGACCATATCTCTCGTCAAATCGCCGTATATACTGATTACGACGAACAATACCAGCACCTATACCTATGACACTGCCCGCAAGCTCGGCGCAGACTTTATTATGTCCAAGCATCAGGAGAATTACTCTCCACAGTATGCACTTGATTTCTTAAGGATGATTAGTTCGATTATTAAGAATAAGCAAAAATTGACCACACTGCAGGACAATTCAACAGAATCGGCAGAACACTATAACCGTAGAATAACCAGAATAATAATGGCAGAACTGGACCGTGTAGGCATCAACCCAAAATCTGTAGGCTATCAATATCTGGTTGACGGCATAAAGATTATGAGTCAAGGCCCTACACAGAACATTTGCCGCCTTATCGCAAAAGAACACAATAAGACCGACGCCAGCGTAGAGCGCGCGATGCAGAATGCAATCAACCGGGCATGGCGCACAACAAATATCGACGACCTCCTCAGATACTACACCGCGAAAATAAACTCATACAGGGGAAATCCGACCGTTACGGAGTTTATATGCTACTACGCTAAAAAGATTAAGAGCGAGTATTAAGCTCTTGCTTACGCTCTCATAAAAGAAATAAGCCACTCAAGAAATTCTCTCATTTATTTAACCTCTCTTTCATTTTTTCGTCAGTATAGAAATATTGATTTAGAGGTTAAATTTGTTTTTATAATTGATTTTTTGTTCTTTTCTTTCTTAATATGTCGGAGGAATTATTTATGCAAACAGTAATTAAATTTTTATTCACAATATCATCTTGCATGTATATTTTTTATAAATTTTTAAATATTAAACTACACGCACTGATATTTTTTGTAAGTTTATTATTTACTATCATTAGCACAAGCATTATTTATTATATTCATAAAGAGACTCCTTATTTGACTTTATACATCGCAATTATTTTATTAATAGTGTTTTTTGTTTTATTGTATAAAAATAATAATTCGATAAAAACAATTGTTTCTTTAACAATAATTTCTTTCAGTGTAAGTTATATGTTTTTTACATTTTCTCTAATTCTTCTATCTCCAATAAACTATATGCTATATTTAAAATTTAATAACTCTTTACTTGCAACCAACATTAATTATATTTTAATCGGCTTCTTTCAATTAATACTGGTTTTGATTATATTCCATAAGGATAGATTCAAAAATGGAATTCCTTATTCAAATAATTCTATTTACAAAAATATAGGTCTATTAATCTGTATATATCTATTATTGATATCTAATCTTTTTTATATTAATTTAGATATTTTACTTCTACTTGCAATCTTAATTATCCTGACCCTCTTCTGCGGTCTTATCATCATCTTCTGGTGGCGTAGCATCATTTCAAACAGCTACCTTGAGAAACTACACGAGCGTGATATTGAAAGATACGAAAGTGAGTTAAGTGATAAACAATCCGAAATTGATGAGTTAAAGGCACAAAACGCAGAGCTTTCAAAGATTATCCACAAGGACAATAAACTTATTCCGGCAATGAATCTTGCTGTGCGCGAAATTATTGACTCATCCGCTGACAAAAGCAACCTGAGTGAGCATGCAAAAAGCATTATCAGTCAGCTTGACGAACTGGCAAAGGAGCGCAAAGGCATTATCCATGACTATGAATCCAACAGCAGAAAGCTTCAAAGGTCGGGCGTTGCTTCCGTGGATGCTCTGCTTAAATATCTTTTCAACCGCGCCTGTAAACTTAATATTAATTTCGATATTATGTTGATGTGTGATATAAAATATCTCACTAAAAATATTATTTCCGAAAATGATTTTAATACAATTGTTGCAGACTTAGGCGAGAATGCTATTATCGCCGTTTCGAAGATTCATAATCCAAACGTCCTTATTTCCTTTTGCATTGAAGATGAACACTATCAGATTAATTTTTACGATAATGCACCGCCATTTGCGCCTGAGGTATTATCTCTTTTCGGAAAGGAGCGTATCACCACTCACAAGGAGTCTGGCGGCAGCGGTATAGGTCTTATGACGTTGTGTGAATTGCTTAAGAAATATAACGCAAGCTTTGAGATTGACGAGACAATTAAATTTGAAGGCTACACAAAAAGAGTATCTGTATGCTTTGACGGAAAGGCAGATTTCAGGACTTCCACTGCTGCCGGCAGCAGCGTTTCATCAATAAATCAATTATAAAATTAATATAAGATTTATTATTTATAAGGTGACAAATCTCTCTATTTAGGATAAACTGTACCTTATAGCACCTGTGTGCAATATGACTTGATAACTGTTGACTACATTTGCGGTTTTTCGTTTCACGGTCAACCATGCTCGCTGCTGCCGTTGACTTCATTTGCGATTTTCTGTTTGCAGTCAACTTTTTAGATAATACAAATGCTTTTGTCATTAAATTTACTAATATACTGTCACGATATTTTATGGAGGTTAACTATGGAAGAATTAAAAGAGGAAATTAAGACTGCCAGTGATGCTGTTGAAGGCGCTGCTGATGCTATTGAAAGCGCTGCCGAAGGCGCTGCCAACGCTGCCGAAGGCGCTGCCAACGCTGCCGAAGGTGCTGCCAGCGCTGCCAAAAGTACTGCCAGCGCTGCCGAAGGCGCTGCCAACGTTACACAGGCAGCTAAAAAAGAAAAAAAGCCTAAGAAGGCAAAAACCGCTCTTTTGCTCGCTCTGTTTTTCGGTGAGTTCGGTATTGACCGCATATATTTAGGCTACTGGATTCTCGGTATCCTTAAGTTTTTAACTCTCGGCGGACTTGGAATCTGGTGGGTATATGATGTTGCCAAGATTGCAAGCCTTCAGATGAAGGACAGACACGGCAGACCGCTTAGTCTTAATTAATCATTCCGGGCTCTTTGCATTAGTTAAGCCGGAACTTTTGTCTTAATTAATCATTCCGGGCTCTTTGCATTAGTTAATTTTTTGAACGGAGTTTATCGCTATGACTATTCCTACAAATATCAGATGACATTGTCATAGCTTATATACGGAGATTTTAAAAACATGAAAAAAATATCATCACTTTTTATTATTGCCGCTGGCATCCTTTGGGGTGTCATCGGTATTTTCGTGCGCGAATTGAACAGCTGCGGACTTAGCTCACTGGATGTAAGCTTCATACGCTCTGCAATAACCGCAGTTTTACTTATTATAATTCATCTTATTTCTGACCCAGGGGGGCTTCGCATTAAAATCAAAGACATCTGGATGTTCATAGGCACCGGCATTTTCAGCATAGTATTTTTCAACAGCTGCTATTTTTCGGCAATGAATTATACATCCCTAAGCATTGCAGCAATACTGCTTTACACCGCGCCTGCCTTTGTGATGCTTATGTCGGTTGTCCTTTTTAAAGAAAAACTGACGAAAAGAAAGCTCATTGCACTTTTGCTGTCATTTGCGGGCTGCGTGTTTGTAAGCGGTATTTTTTCAGGCGGAAGCGTTACTATTTCGGTGGCGGGCTTTCTTTTCGGTCTGGGTGCCGGCATCGGCTATGCGCTTTACAGCATTTTTGCGACCTATGCCTTAAGAAAATACAAGCCTCTGACCGTTGCCGCATACACATTTTTATTTGCGGCTGCAGGAAGTCTGCCTATGGCGGATTTGAAATCGGTTGCCACAGGTGCGGCGAATATGCATGTTGCCATTTATTCGCTGCTGCTTGGTGTTGTCGCCACGGTTCTCCCATATGTATTCTATAATCTCGGGCTTAAAAACACGCCTGCCGGAAGCGCTTCAATCATGGCAAGCGTTGAGCCTGTCAGTGCAACCCTGTGCGGAATAATTGTGTTCCATGAAGCCCTGAATGTATGGAATGTGTTGGGAATGATTTGTGTGCTTACCTCTATTGTGATGTTAAATCTGAAAAAGCCGTCATTTAAGCATTAAACTATATTTGTTATCAATTCCATTCAGCGCCTTTACAATAATCTTTATTTTACATAAAATATTGTAAATATATATTTTTTTACTTTAAATAAATTTTATTGCATTGTAAAAAATGTAAAATATAACAAAAAATCTTTTTTTATATTCTTAAATAGTTTTATTGACTTCAAAAAAATAATGTGCTATCATACACGATAATAAAGTTGGCGTGTACAAAAATTTTTAAAGCATTCACTTTAGCACGCTAAACTCATAACGTATCATAATTATATACAGGAGGAAAATATTATGTCATATGTTGATGAAGTATTAGAGCTCGTTTCTAAAAAGAATGCAAGCGAGCCTGAGTTCTTACAGGCAGTAAATGAGGTTCTTAACTCATTAAGACCTGTAATCGAAGCAAACGAGGAAAAGTTCAGAAAAGAAGCATTACTTGAGAGAATCTGCGAGCCTGAAAGACAGATTAAGTTCAGAGTTCCGTGGGTAGATGATAAGGGTCAGGTTCAGGTGAACACAGGCTACAGAGTACAGTTTAACTCAGCTATCGGACCTTACAAGGGTGGTATCAGACTTCATCCATCAGTAAATATAGGTATTATCAAGTTCTTAGGCTTTGAGCAGATTTTCAAGAACTCACTTACAGGTCTTCCAATCGGCGGCGGCAAGGGTGGTTCTGATTTCGATCCTAAGGGCAAGTCAGACAGAGAGGTTATGGCATTCTGCCAGAGCTTCATGACAGAGCTTTGCAAATACATCGGCGCTGACACAGACGTTCCTGCAGGTGACATCGGAACAGGCGCAAGAGAAATCGGTTACATGTTCGGACAGTACAAGAGAATCCGCGGACTTTATGAAGGCGTTCTTACAGGTAAGGGCTTATCATACGGCGGTTCATTAGCAAGAACAGAGGCTACAGGCTTCGGTCTTGTATACTTCACAGATGAGATGTTAAAGTGCAACGGCAAGTCTATCGCAGGAAAGACAATCGCTGTTTCAGGCGCAGGTAACGTTGCAACATACGCTATCAAGAAGGCTCAGGAGCTTGGTGCAAATGTTGTTACATGTTCAGATTCAACAGGCTGGATTTATGATCCGGAAGGAATTGATGTAGAATTACTTAAGGAAGTTAAGGAAGTTAAGCGTGCACGTCTTACAGAGTATGCTGCTGCAAGACCATCAGCAGTTTACCATGACAAGAAGGCTGAGGGTACAAACCAGTGGTCAGTTAAGGTTGACATCGCTCTTCCATGTGCAACTCAGAACGAGTTAAATCTTGATGATGCCAAGACACTTGTTGCTAACGGCGTATTCGCTGTTGCAGAGGGTGCTAATATGCCTACAACTCTTGAGGCTACAAAGTACTTCCAGGAAAACGGCGTATTATTCGCTCCTGGCAAGGCTTCAAATGCAGGTGGTGTTGCTACATCAGCTCTTGAGATGAGCCAGAACAGTGAGAGACTTTCATGGACATTTGAAGAGGTTGACTCTAAGCTTAAGAACATCATGATTAACATCTTCCACAACGCTGACGCTGCTGCCAAGAAGTACGGCGTAGAGGGCGATTATGTTGCAGGTGCAAATATCGCCGGCTTTGAGAAGGTTGTAGATGCTATGATGGCTCAGGGTATTGTATAAAATATATTCACATCATATAGCTTAACAGATTAAAAATATTCCCCACAGAAATTTAAGTTTTCTGTGGGGATTTTTATATCACAACTTTAAACAATTATGATGATTTTAGGCGGTTCGTTTCTCATTGCACTGCTTGCCTATATTGATAGGAATAATTACTTCTTTACAACATATCCGCAGTTTTTACACTTATCATCGCCCGGAAGTATAGGCATACTGCAATTTGGACATAAGAAAGGCTTTTCTTCTTTTTCTTCTGTCAAGGACTTTGTTACAGGTTTGCCGCAGTTAGTACACTTCGTATCGCCTTCAAGAATAGGCATGCCGCAGTTAGGGCATAATTTTCCCCAAAGCGACCTCTTTACAGGTCTGCCACAGTTGACGCACCTTTTATCACCCTCCAGCATCAGCGTACCACATTCAGGACAATGCCAATTAACCTTCATAGGTTTTCCACAAACTCTACAAATTTCTTCGTCTTCCTCTGCCGGTTCACCACAGTGTTCACACAAATTTATAATCTTCTTTACAGGCGTACCACAATGGTTACACTTCGTATCGCCCGGAAGTATCGGCATACCGCAGTTGTCACATAATTTTCCCCCAATCATCTTCTTTACCGGCTTACCGCAGTTGGTACACTTCTCATCGCACTCAAGTATCGGCATGCCACAGTTGTCACATAATTTTCCCCCAATCATCTTCTTTACCGGCGTGCCGCAGTTGGTACACTTCTCATCGCCTTCAAGTATCGGCATACCACAGTTGTCACATAATTTAGCCATAGCTTTCTTCTCCTTTCATTAAATCTGTTTCATACTGTAAACACCGCATCCCGCTTAATGTCTTCGTTCCACACTCCTTACGCTTTCAGGAAAGCAGTCTGCGTACAGCGAAAAATTTTATAATCCATAAGACATAATACAAAATAAAAACCTGACTTTAACGCTCAAGCCAAATGCTTTTTGCCGCATGAATTATTTATAATAATATTATAAGTATTGTCCCGCAAACAGTCAAGATTAAAGCTCTTTTTTGATCTAATGCTTTACATAAGTCGAAAACTATGCTATAATTGACATAAGTCAGAAAGGAGGCGCGAAAATGCCAAGACCACAGAAATCACGCCGTATCTGTTGTTATCCCGATTACTGGAGCTTTGCGCCCGATCAGGATACAGCTAACGATACGGTCGTTATGTCGCTTGACGAGTTTGAAACGATACGTCTTATAGATTATCAGTCAAAGACGCAGGATCAATGCGCTCAGGAGATGAACGTGGCGAGGACAACTGTCACGGCTATCTATGATACTGCAAGAAAAAAACTTGCTCAGGCTTTGGTCGAGGGCAGACGCATAATCATTTCAGGCGGAAATTATACTCTTGATAACACGATCTCGGAGGAGATTGCACGGAAAGGAAGCAGTATTATGAGAATCGCAGTAACCTATGAAAACGGTCAGATCTTTCAGCATTTCGGCAGAACAGAGCAGTTCAAGCTGTA
>JAFRXK010000065.1 GCA_017442865.1 Lachnospiraceae bacterium
CGCTTACGGCTTTCGAAATTTCAAAAATTTTAGGAACAGGATACTTCTTGCCTCAAGGAAAGCTTAAAAAGCACATTTATGGACCTGAGTCCACAAATGTGCTTTAAAAATTGGGTTACCCCCACTCTTGACAAAGAGCCATAAATTAACTGACAATAAAAGCCGGGGACAGATGTCTCCGGCTTTTATATTAAAATAATTAAACTAACTCGATAAATACTTCCATAGCACCATCACCCTTACGAGGTCCGATCTTTACGATACGAGTATATCCACCCTTACGATCAACATACTTTGGTGCAATCTCATCAAAAAGCTTTGCAGGAAGATCAACCTTCTGTGTGTTTCTCTTCTTTCCTGCGCTCTCCTCAGGAATCTGTGTTACTGGATAAAGCACTGAAAGCATCTTTCTTCTTGCTGCAAGTCTGCTTGCTGTATCCTTCTTAATAGTCTTCTGAATCTCATCATAAACAGTAACCTTCTTACCATCTACAACTTCCTTGATTCTCTTGCCATCCTTGTCCTTACGTGCAACCTTTGCTGTAACTGTAACTTCCTCGAAGTTGTCCTTTTCCTTAACAGCAAGTGTTATAAGAGGCTCAACTATCTTACGAACTTCCTTAGCTCTTGTCTCTGTTGTTCTGATTCTTCCGTTATTGATCAAAGCTGTTGCAAGGCTTCTGAGCATTGCATTTCTCTGATCTGATGTTCTACCAAGTTTTCTGTAACCTGCCATCGTTTTTCCTCCATTTGTGGAACGCAATACCGAACACATCGGGCTTACCGGCACGCGCTTTTGCTCCATAAAATTATATTTTTTAACGACTTACCACGCTTTGCGCAGCTATTTATTCTTCACCTGAATTAAGCTCAAGACCAAGCTCATTAAGCTTTGCAAGCACCTCTTCCAGAGACTTGCGGCCTAAGTTTCTAACCTTCATCATGTCTTCAGGTGTCTTATTGATAAGCTCTTCTACAGTGTTGATACCTGCTCTTCTTAAGCAGTTGTATGAACGTACTGAAAGCTCTAACTCATCAATATTCATCTCTAATACTTTTTCCTTCTCATTGTCTTCCTTCTCTACCATAACCTCTGCAGTCTTGGCATTCTCAGATAAATCAATGAAAAGATTCAAATGCTCACTAAGCACCTTTGCTGCAAGGCTTACTGCCTCGTCAGGAGCTGTAGTACCATTTGTATATACATCTAAAGTAAGCTTATCATAATCAGTAATCTGACCTACACGTGTATTCTCAATTGAAATATTAACACGCTCAACAGGTGTGAAGATTGAATCAATTGCAATAACGCCTATTGAAATATCATCTGTCTTGTTCTTGTCAGATGAAACATATCCTCTGCCCTTCTTTATCTTAAGCTCAATGTTAAGCTTGCAGTCAGGACCGCCGCTTAATGTTGCGATTACCTGGTCCTTATTAAGTATTTCAATATCTGAATCTGTATGGATATCAGCAGCTGTTACAACACATTCACCAGATGCTTCAATATAAGCTGTTGTAGTATCGCTTATATCTGTGTTGCTCTTAATTGCAAGATTCTTGAGATTCATAATAATCTCTGTAACATCTTCCTTTACGCCAGGAATAGAACTGAACTCATGCAAAACTCCGTCTATCCTTATCTGGTATACTGCAACACCCGGAAGTGATGATAACATAATTCTTCTTAATGAATTACCAAGTGTTGTGCCGTATCCGCGCTCTAAAGGCTCTACAACAAATCTGCCATATTTTTTGTCTTCTGAAATCTCAACGATGCCTATATTCGGCTTTTCAAAATCGAACACTGCTAACCCTCCTTATGGGATATTGTTTGAGGGGAATCTAGAATCTGCTATGCAGAATCTTTATAACTATTATATGAACCGTATATCAGTCCAAACGCTATGACATTGAAGCCTTGAACTGTTAATCGTTCATATATCACTCAACAGTATACGACGATATGAATAAGCAGAGTATCTGCCTATCCATAACGCCGGTATAAGTATCAAATTACTTAGAATATAATTCGACGATAAGCATCTCGTCTACAGGAACATCTATCATCTCTCTTGTAGGAAGCTGCTTTACAGTCACTGTGAGGTTCTCAAGGTCACTGTCTAACCACTCAACTACAAGTCTGCCCTCTGTTACAGCAATGATGTCCTTATATCTCTGTGAATCCTTAGCGTTCTCTTTAATTGAAATAACATCTCCAGCCTTGATAAGGTATGAAGGAATGTTTACACACTTTCCATTTACGAGAACATGCTTGTGATCAACGATCTGTCTGGCTTCTTTTCTTGTTCTTGCAAATCCTGCACGGAAAAGAACATTGTCAATTCTTCTCTCAAGAAGGATAAGAAGGTTCTCACCAACCATACCGTTCATTCTTTCAGCTCTATTATAATAATTTCTGAAAGGCTTTTCTAATACACCATAGATGAACTTTGCCTTCTGCTTCTCTCTTAACTGAAGACCATACTCGCTCATCTTCTTATTAGCTCTCTTTAATTCTCTGTCTGATTTTTTATCGATTCCTAAGTAAATCGGATCAAGACCAAGTGATCTGCATCTCTTAAGAACAGGAACTCTATTTACTGCCACTGCTTTACACCTCCTAATTAAACTCTTCTACGTTTTGGTGGACGACATCCATTATGTGGTACCGGTGTAACGTCCTTGATACTTGTAACTTCGAGGCCACAAGCCTGAAGTGCACGAATTGCTGCTTCTCTACCTGATCCCGGACCTTTAACCATAACGTCTACAGATTTTAATCCGTGTACCAAAGCTGCCTTTGTAGCAGTTTCAGCTGCCATCTGAGCTGCATAAGGAGTAGATTTCCTTGAACCTCTAAATCCCAGACCGCCTGCGCTAGCCCATGATAAGGCATTACCCTGTGTATCTGTTATAGTAACAATTGTGTTATTAAAAGATGACTGGATATGCGCCTGTCCGCGTTCAACGTTTTTCTTAATACGCCTTTTTGTCACTTTTTTTGCTGACACTTTATTAGCCATTTCTAAACTAACCTTCCCTTATGGGTTCCTTTCTAAATTATTTCTTCTTATTTGCTACTGTCTTCTTCGGACCCTTACGAGTTCTTGCATTCGTCTTAGTCTTCTGACCACGAACCGGCAGACCCTTTCTGTGACGGATACCTCTGTAGCATCCGATTTCCTGAAGTCTCTTGATGTTCATGGCAATCTCTCTTCTAAGATCACCTTCAACAAGAATCTGGTCTGCTTCAATTGCCTCAGCGATTCTCTTAACCTCGTCGTCTGTTAAATCTCTGCAACGGGTATTTGGATCTACTTCAGCCTGAGCAAGAAGTCTGTTTGATGTTGTTCTTCCTATACCATAGATATAAGTAAGTCCGATCTCAACACGCTTTTCCCTTGGTAAATCGACACCTGCGATACGAGCCATTAGTGTATTACACCTCCATTGTCTAATTTTCTTTTTTGTTATATGCTAACCAGTGAAAGGAATTAACCCTGTCTCTGCTTATGCTTTGGATTTTCACAAATAATCCTGATGGTACCCTTTCTCTTTATAACCTTACATTTTTCACAAATAGGTTTTACAGATGCTCTAACTTTCATCTTTTTCTCTCCTTTCACAAAAAATCGCCCTAATAGTATATCACTTATTTATATTAAAAGCAAGTACTATTCTGGATTTTTTGTTAAGTCTTATTTGTCTCTCCAAATAATTCTACCCTTTGATAAATCATATGGGGACAACTCTAAAGTAACCTTGTCTCCCGGAAGAATACGAATGTAATTCATTCGCAGCTTTCCGCTGATATGACCTAATACTACGTGTCCGTTTTCAAGCTGGACACGGAACATTGCATTAGGCAGCTTTTCAATAACTGTACCTTCAATTTCAATTACATCGCTTTTAGACATACAATCTGCCTCCTGCCAAATCTCTGTATCTGTTTACGAATTACTACTGTTAAGCTGCCTTGGGCAGCTGTCTGCGCATACATGGCAATTAATGAAGTATCGATAATATCTCAGGCTCTCCTGATGTAATAAGAATTGTATTCTCGTGATGGGCTGATAATGAACCGTCTGCCGTAACAATCGTCCAGTCATCATCCATCCACTCAACATCATAGCGTCCTGCATTTATCATAGGCTCAATTGTTATTGTCATGCCCGGCTTAAGCTTCATGCCGCGTCTTCCCGTATCAAAATTCGGTACCTCAGGTGATTCGTGCATCTCCTTACCGATACCATGACCCACGAAATCGCGCACAACTCCATAGCCGAACTGTTCAACATAAGCCTGAACCGCCTTACCGATATCATTTATATGATTGCCAGCCTTTGCATATTTTAATCCCTCATAGAAGCTCTGCTTCGTTACCTCTATGAGCTGGAGCGCTTCTTTTGAAACATTTCCTACAGCAAGTGTTCTTGCTGCGTCTGACTGATATCCCTTGTAGCTTAATGTGATATCGAGACTGACTATATCTCCATCCCTGATAATACGCTTATCACTTGGTATTCCATGAATAATTTCATCATTGAGCGACACACATGCCGAACCCGGAAAACCGTTATAATTCAATGATGTCGGAATGCAGCCATAGCTTCGGATTGTCTCCTCTGCAATTCTGTCAACGTCCTTTGTGGACATTCCGGGCTTTATAACCTTCTCTAATTCCAGATGAGTTAATGCAAGAAACCTTCCGGCCTGCCGCATCAGCTCTATTTCTCTCTCAGATTTAATAGCTACAGCCATAATATCTCCTCACTGGTAAAACTATTTCAAAGCGCCTGTAATCTCAGCAAATACATCATTCATCTCCTGTGTACCGTCAACCTCTACAAGCACGCCCTTCTCATCATAATATTCAATAAGCGGCTGTGTCTGTGCATGATATACACTGAGACGTTTTAACACTGTCTCCGGCTTATCATCATCCCTTAAAATAAGCTCAGATGAACACCTGTCACATATACCTTCCTTTTTCGGTGGAATATGTACAATATGATATGTTGCGCCACATTTTGCACATGCTCTTCTTCCAGACATTCTGCGTACTATATTTTCATCCGGAACCTTGACATTGACTGCATAATCAATCTTATCGCTCATGCCTTCCAAAGCCTTGTCAAGACATACTGCCTGCGGAATTGTTCTTGGAAATCCGTCAAGCACATATCCATCTGCACAATCCTCCTGGCATATTCTGTCCACAACAAGGTCACATGTAAGCTCATCCGGAACTAAAAGTCCCTGGTCCATATACTTCTTGGCTTTAATACCGAGCTCTGTGTTGTTCTTGATATTTGCCCTGAAGATATCTCCCGTGGAAATGTGTGGAATATTGTACGCATCTGCTATCATCTTAGCCTGGGTGCCTTTACCTGCACCCGGTGCACCTAACATAATTATTTTCATTTTTTAAAGCTCCATATTTTCGTAAATCTATATGGTATTTTTAAAACTGGTATGTATCCGGACATAAAAGTCCGGATACATAATTAATATTTAATCATCAGTAATACTGCTAATTAATCATTAAGGAAACCTTTGTAGTTTCTTACAAGCATCAGTGATTCAATCTGCTTAATTGTTTCAAGGATAACACCTACAATAATGATAAGTGATGTACCTGCAAATGAAACACGGCTGATTCCGAAGATACCTGAGAAGATAATCGGAATAATAGCAACTATCACAAGACCTACAGCACCTATGAAAATAATGTACTTAAGAATCTTTGAAAGATAGTCTGATGTTGATTTTCCAGGTCTGATACCAGGAATAAATCCGCCCTGCTTCTTCATATTATCAGCAACCTCAAGCGGGTTGAAGGTAATTGAAGTATAGAAATATGCAAATGCAATAATAAGCAGGATGTAAACTACAAAGCCAATATTACAATACCATGGATATGATGTGTTAACCCATGTTGATGAGTTAAGCATCTGTAATATCTTGCCGCCTACCGTGTTATAGTCCGGTGTAAAGAACTGAGCTATAATAAGCGGGAAGGACATAAGTGATGAAGCAAAGATAACCGGGATAACACCTGCTGTATTAACCTTAAGAGGTATGTTAGATGCCTGTCCGCCTACCATTCTTCTTCCCTGCATCTTCTTTGCATACTGAACAGGGATTCTTCTCTCAGCTACCTGAAGAAGCACTGTAAGTCCTACAATTACAAGAATAATTGCAATGATAATAACTGCTGCAAGTATGCCGTATGCCGGCTTCTTGCCGCTGATAAATACATCCCATAATGACTTTAAGTCATGTGGAAGTCTTGAAATGATATTAACCATAAGGATTATAGAAATACCATTTCCGATGCCTCTCTCTGTTATTCTCTCGCCGAGCCACATCAAAAGTGCACTTCCTGCTGTAAGAATAGCAATGAGAACAAGTACATTGTACCATGTGTAATTTACAAGAAGACCTTTTCTGCCAAAGCCGATAGCCATTGCAGTTGACTCAATAAGAGCAAGGGCAACTGTAACATAACGTGTAATCTGTACAATCTTCTTTCTTCCCTCTTCTCCGTCACGCTGCCATTCCTCAAGCTTCGGAATAGCGATTGTGAGGAGCTGCATGATAATAGATGATGTGATGTATGGTGTAATTCCGAGTGCGAAAATAGCCATGTCATCAAATGAACCACCTGTTATTGCGCTGAAAGGAATAAAAGCATCGTTGTCTCCGAAGAATTCGCTAAAGAACTTCGGGTCTACGCCCGGAATCGGAACTAATGATCCGAGACGTACAACAAAAATAATAAATATTGTGAATAATATCTTGTTTCTTAAATCTTTTATACTCAGAGCCTTGCGAATTGTATCAAACATAGTTTATACCTCCTCGCAGATTCCACCATTAGCTTCAATCTTGCTCTTTGCTCCCTCACTGAATGCATTAACCTTGACTGTGAGCTTTTTGGTTAACTCTCCGTTTCCGAGAATCTTAACTCCGTCCTTTGGATTCTTAATAACACCAGCCTCGATAAGAGTCTCGATTGTAACTACAGTATCATTATCAAATACTTCAAGAGCACTTACATTGATAGCTTCAATGTCCTTTGTATTTCTGTTAGTGAAACCTCTCTTAGGAAGTCTTCTATATAAAGGCATCTGACCACCTTCAAAGCCCGGTCTTGGTGCTCCGGAACGTGCCTTCTGGCCCTTATGACCCTTACCGGCTGTCTTTCCGTTGCCTGAACCGTGTCCACGACCTCTTCTAAAGTTGTCGCTGTGCTTTGAACCCTCAGCAGGCTTTAAATTAGATAAATCCATCACTTGCACCTCCTTCAAATCTTAATTAGATTTCTTCTACTTTTACTAAATGTCTTACGTGCCAGATCATTCCTCTGACTGCTTCATTGTCCGGCAATTCAACTGTCTTATTGAGTTTCTTAAGACCAAGAGCTTCAACAGTCTTCTTATGCTTAGGAATAGCACCAATTGGTGATTTTACTAAAGTAACCTTTAATTTCTCTGCCATCTTAATTCCCTCCTTTAGCCAAGTATCTCTTCAACTGACTTGCCGCGCTTTTTAGCAACTTCCTCAGGAGTCTTGAGGTTCTTAAAACCTTCAATTACTGCAAGCACTACGTTCTGCTTATTATTTGAACCTAATGACTTTGTACGGATATTCTTGATTCCGGCAAGCTCGATAACGGCACGGGCAGGACCACCTGCGATGATACCTGTACCTTCAGGAGCTCTCTTAATAAGAACTGATGAGCTTCCAAACTTTCCGATAAAGTCATGTGTTATACTCTTGTTTTCATCAATAGGTACCTCTACAAGGTTCTTCTCTGCATCCTGCTTACCCTTGCGGATAGCCTCAGGAATTTCTGCAGCCTTACCTACGCCGGCACCCACATGTCCGTTGCCGTCTCCAACAACTACTAAAGCTGAAAATCTGAAATTACGTCCACCTTTAACAACCTTAGTTACACGCTTGATTGATACTACTTTTTCTGTTAATTCTAATGAACTAGCATCAATAATTGTACGCTTCATGTGTTCTCCTCCTCGACTAGAATTCCAGACCAGCTTCTCTTGCTGCATCTGCTAACGCTTTAATCTTACCCTGATAAATGAAACCGCCTCTGTCAAAAACAACAGTAGTAATACCCTTGTCTAATGCCTTCTTTGCGATTACAGTTCCGAGATAAGCTGCTGCCTCAACTGTATCTGTGTTCTCTAATTCGGCTTTAACTTCCTTCTGAAGTGTTGAAGCTGAAACTAAAGTATGTCCAACCGTATCATCGATAATCTGAGCATACATATGATTATTGCTTCTGAACACTGCTAAACGTGGTCTCTCAGCTGTTCCGCTAAGATAATTACGTAATTTTCTATGCTTGTTCTTACGAACTGCACTTCTTGATTCCTTACTAACCATTTTGTCACCCTCCTATCTATTACTTCTTACCGGTCTTACCAACTTTACGTCTGATAGTCTCATCAGCATACTTGATACCCTTGCCCTTATATGGCTCAGGACGTCTCTTATCTCTGATTTCAGCAGCATACTGACCAACTCTTTCCTTGTCGATACCCTTTACGATAATCTTTGTCTGTGTTTCGCAAACAGCCTCGATACCTTCTGGATCGATCATCTCAACCGGATGTGAATATCCGAGTGACAATATTAACTTGTTACCCTGCTTCTGTGCTCTGTAACCTACACCATTGATCTCAAGAACCTTCTCATAACCGCTTGTAACACCTGTAATCATGTTTGCGATAAGAGTTCTTGTAAGACCATGAAGAGACTTCATTCTCTTTAAATCATTTGGTCTGCTTACTGTAATAACAGCGCCGTCATTCTTGATTTCCATCTCTGATGGAAGGACTCTTTCAAGAGTTCCCTTTGGACCCTTGACAGTAATCTTGTTATTTTCTGCAATATCAACTGTTACACCAGCCGGTACTGCGATTGGCATTCTACCTATACGTGACATGCCCGTACCTCCTTATAATAATGTTAATAGTTTTTTGTTAAATGTGCGTGCAGCATCTCGTATGCCACCCTTCACTATTAACCTGTCAGAATAATCCGCCTTCGGCTTGCATTCGCTAAGTCATAGGGTATCTTTGCTCCACTAAACTCGTGCTTCGCACTCGTTAAGGGTCGCAAAGGGCTTTCCTACCATACAAATGCTAATACCTCTCCGCCGACATTCTGCTTTCTTGCTTCCTTATCTGTCATAACACCAAGGTTTGTTGAAATAATAGCTATTCCAAGTCCACCGAGTACCTTTGGAATATCCTCTGTGCCTGCATAAACTCTTAAGCCCGGCTTTGAAATTCTCTTGATACCTGTGATAACCTTGTCGTTCTTATCTGCACCATACTTTAATGTAATGTGCATTGTCTTAAATGCGCCCTCATCTACAAGCTCATACTTTGTGATATAGCCCTCATCTACAAGGATGTCAGCAATTGCTATTTTCATCTTTGATGCAGGTACATCTACTGTATCATGTTTTGCAGTATTTGCATTACGAATTCTTGTAAGCATATCTGCGATTGGATCACTCATTGTCATTTTAAATTGCCTCCTTCCTTATTTTTACCAGCTAGCCTTCTTAACGCCCGGGATCTGGCCCTTATAAGCTAACTCACGGAAACAAATTCTGCAGATTCCGTACTTTCTTAAATATGCATGTGGACGACCACAAATTCTACAACGTGTATATTCTCTAGTAGAGAATTTTGCAGGACGCTGCTGCTTAATCTTCATTGAAGTCTTAGCCATGAAATTCTCCTCCTAACTATTTCTGAAATGGCATATTGAATAATGTCAAAAGTTCACGAGCTTCTTCGTCTGTCTTGGCTGTAGTTACGAATATAATATCCATACCTCTTACCTTGTCAATCTTATCGTATTCGATTTCAGGGAAAATAAGCTGCTCCTTGATACCGAGTGCATAATTTCCTCTGCCGTCAAATGCGTTTGGATTAACGCCTCTGAAGTCACGTACACGTGGAAGAGAGAGGTTTATAAGACGATCCATGAATTCGTACATTCTCTCGCCTCGAAGTGTAACCTTACATCCGATTGGCATGCCTTCTCTCAGCTTAAAGTTAGCGATTGATTTCTTAGCCTTTGTAATAACTGCCTTCTGTCCTGCGATTGTCTCCATATCCTTAATTGCTGAATCAAGAAGCTTTGCATTCTCCTTTGCTTCACCAACGCCCATATTGATAACAATCTTGTCCATCTTAGGCACTTCCATGATGTTCTTGTATCCGAATTTCTTAACTAATGCGTCTACAATCTCATTTGTATACTGTTCTTTTAATCTACTCAACTTCGCGGACCTCCTCTCTTATTAGTCGATGATGTCGCCTGTGGTCTTAACCACACGCTTCTTAATCGGTTTGCCGTTCTTATCAACGCCATCAAATGTAAATCCGATTCTTGAAACCTTGCCGTTCTTATCGAGGTACATTACATTTGAAATATCGATAGGAGCTTCTGTCTTAACAATTCCGCCTTCACGGTTTGCAGCACTTGGCTTTGTGTGCTTTGTAACAACATTAACATCTTCAACAACAACCTTGCCGTTCTTGTGGTCAACGCTGAGCACCTTGCCAACCTTATCCTTATACTTACCTGTGATAACCTTTACCTTGTCATCCTTCTTAATCTTTGATGTTGCCATGCCCTGCACCTCCTTATAATACTTCCGGAGCGAGGGAAACAATCTTCATATACTGCTTATCTCTCAGCTCTCTAGCTACAGGTCCAAAGATACGTGTTCCCTTTGGTGTCTTATCCTCACGAATAATAACTGCAGCATTCTCGTCAAACTTTATATAGGATCCGTCTTTACGGCTAACGCCTTTTACTGTACGAACAACAACAGCCTTAACTACATCGCCCTTCTTAACAACGCCTCCTGGTGTTGCATCTTTAACCGAAGCTATAATGATGTCGCCGATGTTCGCATATCTTCTTGTTGAACCGCCCATAACACGAATGCAAAGAAGTTCTTTAGCACCTGTATTATCAGCGACCTTCAATCTGGTCTCCTGCTGGATCATGATTATTCTCCTTTCAAATAACTGATAGACATCTTATTACGTAACAGCGTAATATGTCCATACCGATATTATTTTGCCTTTTCAATAATCTCAACAAGTCTCCATCTCTTATCCTTAGATAAAGGTCTTGTTTCCATTACTTTAACTGTATCGCCAATACCGCACTCGTTATTCTCATCATGTGCTTTTAACTTGTAAGTCTTCTTGACAATCTTGCCATAGAGCGGATGCTTTACGTTGTCAACAACAGCAACAACGATTGTCTTATCCATCTTATCGCTTACAACCTTGCCTGTACGGGTTTTTCTTAAATTTCTTTCCACAACAAATTCTCCTTTCTTGGTCTAATCTGTAGGAATTACTCAGCAACTTTAGCTTTTTCAGTAATAACAGTCTGGATTCTTGCGATGTTCCTACGAACTTCCTTAATACGTCCAGTATTATCTAACTGATTTGTTGCGTTCTGAAATCTCAAATTAAAAAGTTCCTTCTTAGCAGCTACTAATTCTTCATTTAATTCTGCAGCTGATTTTGTTCTTAAATCTTCTACATACTTATTAATTTTCACTGTTATCACCGCCTTCTAAGTCCGCACGAGAAACAATCTTACATTTTACCGGCAACTTGTGCATAGCAAGACGTAACGCTTCTCTAGCTGTTTCCTCTGGTACACCTGCAATTTCAAATAATACGCGGCCTGGTTTAACAACTGCTACCCAATACTCAAGAGAACCCTTTCCGGAACCCATACGAGTTTCAGCAGGCTTTGCTGTAACAGGCTTATCTGGGAAGATTTTAATCCAAACCTTACCACTACGCTTCATATAACGTGTCATAGCAACACGGGCAGCCTCTATCTGGTTTGACTTGATCCATGCAGGTTCAACTGCAACAAGTCCGTATTCACCATTGCTGATTACATTACCTCTCGTCGCTTTTCCAGCCATGGAACCACGGAACTGCTTACGACGCTTTACTCTCTTTGGCATTAACATTATTTATCTCTCCCTTCCTTAACTGCCTTTGTTGGAAGAACTTCACCGTTGTAGACCCAAACCTTAACGCCAACCTTGCCGTAAGTTGTATCTGCCTCAGCGAAACCATAGTCAATATCAGCTCTGAGTGTCTGAAGCGGAATAGTACCTTCGCTGTAGAACTCTGTACGAGCCATATCAGCACCGCCAAGACGTCCTGAACAAGCTGTCTTAATACCAAGTGCTCCTGACTTCATTGTTCTTGACATTGTAGACTTCATAGCTCTTCTGAATGAAACACGGTTCTCAAGCTGAAGTGCAATGCTTTCTGCAACGAGCTGTGCATCCTTATCAGGTCTCTTAACTTCCTTAATGTCAACGAATAACTTCTTTTCAGTAAACTTCTGAACTTCTGCCTTTAACTTCTCGATCTCAGCGCCGCCCTTACCGATTACGATACCAGGCTTTGCTGTATGAATAATAACCTTAACGCGATCCGATGCTCTCTCAATCTCAATCTTTGAGATACCGGCGCTGTATAACTTCTTCTTCAGGTAGGTTCTGATTTCGTAGTCTTCAACAAGATTGTCAGCAAAATCAGATTCAGCATACCATCTAGAGTCCCAATCTTTAATAACTCCTACTCTTAAGCCATGAGGATTAACTTTCTGTCCCATGCCTGACCTCCTTATCTTTCATTAAGCACAATTGTTATATGGCTTAATCTCTTCTCGATTCTGTAAGCTCTACCCTGTGCTCTCGGTTTTACTCTCTTCATCGTAGGTCCTTTATTTGCATAACATTCCTCGACGTAGAGCTTTGCTCTATCCATACCATTGTTATTCTCAGCGTTTGCAATTGCTGATTCAAGTAACTTCTTTATTAAAGTAGAAGCATATCTTGGGCTGTATGATACAATACCAAGTGCTGTCTCAACATCCTTGCCCCTGATTGCATCTAAAACAAAGCACGCTTTTCTTACAGATACTCTTGCATATGATAACTTTGCTGATGGTCTTGTATCCTTATTAGCGTTTCTTTCTCTCTTTATCTGGGATCTATGTCCTTTTGCCATGAATAGCAACCTCCTTTCATAACATTAACGTCTTGATTTCTTTTCGTCTTTTCCATGACCTCTGTAGGTTCTGGTAGCTACAAATTCTCCAAGCTTATGTCCAACCATATCCTCTGTTACATAAACCGGAACATGCTTTCTACCGTCATGGACTGCAATTGTATGTCCAATCATCTGAGGGAAAATTGTAGAACGACGTGACCAGGTCTTAATAACCTGCTTCTGTCCGGATGCATTCATAGCGTCAATCTTCTTTAACAGATGCTCATCTGCAAATGGTCCTTTTTTAAGTGAACGAGCCATAGTTACCTCCTTATTAAACTAACTGTTTGTCAACTGGTGGTGCAAATTACTTGCCGCCGTTTCTTCTTCTTACAATCAACTTGTTAGACTGCTTATTCTTCTTCCTTGTCTTAAGTCCGAGTGCAGGCTTGCCCCAAGGTGTAGATGGACCTGGACGTCCGATAGGTGTTCTACCTTCACCACCACCATGTGGATGGTCGTTAGGGTTCATAACAGAACCACGAACTGTAGGTCTGATACCCATGTGACGCTTACGTCCTGCCTTACCGATATTGATAAGTGCATGCTCTCCGTTGCCAACTACTCCGATAGTAGCTCTACAGTTAATTGGTACCATTCTCATCTCACCTGATGGAAGACGAAGTGTTGCATACTTACCTTCCTTAGCCATCAACTGAGCACTTGTTCCGGCTGAACGAACAAGCTGTCCGCCTCTTCCGGCATATAACTCAATATTATGAATCTGAGAACCGATTGGAATATTCTTAAGCGGGAGGCAGTTACCGATTCTTGTTTCTGCGTTCTCGCCGCTCATAACCTTCATGCCATCCTTTAATCCTTCCGGAGCAAGAATGTATGCTTTCTGTCCATCTGCATAGCAGATTAATGCGATGTTTGCGCTTCTGTTTGGATCGTACTCGATACCGATAACAGTTGCAGGAATTCCATCCTTAGTTCTCTTAAAATCAATAATTCTATACTTTCTCTTTGCGCCGCCTCCGCGGTGTCTTACAGTGATTTTACCCTGATTATTACGGCCGGCATTCTTTGAAAGCGGTGCTAAAAGTGATCTCTCAGGTGACTTCTTTGTAATCTCTGAAAAATCAGAACCGGTCATATTTCTTCTAGAAGGTGTATATGGGCGGTATGTTTTAATTCCCATTATTTTCACTCCTTTCAATTTCTAAGTGCCTTGCGCACCTCATTTGTTCACGACATATTGTTCTCGCCGTATAATTTAATGCGTCTTCTCTAATTTTACAGTCCTGAGAAGATCTCTATCTCCTTGCTGTCCTCTGTAAGCTTTACGATTGCCTTCTTCTTTGCAGCAGTCTTGCCTACTGTCATTCCACGGCGGCGCTTCTTGCCTTCGCAGTTCATTGTGTTAACTGAAGCAACCTTTGTGCCCGGGAACATCTTCTCAACAGCTTCCTTAATCATAGTCTTATTGGCTTCTGTGTGTACAAGGAATGTGTACTTCTTCTCAGCCATAAGATTCATTGACTTTTCAGTAATCACTGGAGCCAGGATTACGTCATAATACTTAATATCAGCCATTATGCGTACACCTCCTCAATTTTCTCTATTGCAGCCTTGCTTGCTACAACTGTGTTGTACTTGAGAATATCATATACATTGATTGTGTTTGTTAATGCTGTCTTAACATCCGGAATATTTCTTGCAGATAAGATTACGTTGTCATCCTTCTCGGCAAGAACAACCAGTGCCTTTGATACCTCTAAGTTCTTTAACATTGAAACAATAGCCTTTGTCTTAATCTCGTTAACCTTGATATCATCTACAACGATAAGCTTGTTATCAGCAACTCTTGATGTAAGAGCTGACTTAAGAGCAAGTCTCTTCTCTTTCTTGTTGAGTGTGATTGTATAGTCTCTTGGCTTAACTGCAAATACCATACCACCACCGGTCCACTGTGGAGCTCTAATTGAACCCTGTCTTGCATGACCTGTTCCCTTCTGTCTCCAAGGCTTCTTTCCGCCGCCGCTGACCTCTGAACGGGTCTTAGCGCTCTGTGTACCCTGTCTCTTGTTTGCGAGCTGTGCAACTACTGCCTGATGTACAAGATGCTCATTGACTTCAACACCGAATACAGCATCATCAAGCTCCATATTGCCAACTACCTGACCTTCCATATTGTAAACAGATACGTTTGCCATCTGTGTGTCCTCCTTTCCGGTAAAAACTATTTAGCAATAGTCTTTACAGTTTCTTTTAATGTTACTAAAGACTTCTTAGGTCCCGGAACTCCGCCCTTTACAAGGATTACGTTGTTCTCGGCATCAACACGTACAATTTCAAGATTCTGAACTGTTACCTTAACGCCGCCCATCTGACCAGGCATTCCCTTACCCTTGAATACCTTACTTGGGTCAGAACATGCACCGTTTGAACCCTGATGACGATGGAACTTAGAACCATGAGCCATAGGTCCTCTATGCTGTCCGTGTCTCTTGATAGCACCCTGGAAGCCCTTGCCCTTTGAAATAGCAGTTGCATCAACCTTATCGCCTGTTGCGAAGATATCTGCCTTGATTTCATCGGCTAAGTTATACTCAGATGCGTTCTCAAACTTAAACTCTCTTACATATCTCTTATAAGATACTCCGGCCTTCTTGAAATGGCCCTGTAATGGCTTTGTAACTAACTTTTCTTTCTTGTCAACAAAACCAACCTGTACTGCGCTGTAGCCGTCATTTTCCTCTGTCTTAACCTGTGTTACAACACAAGGTCCGGCCTGAAGTACAGTTACCGGAACAAGCACGCCGTCTTCTGTGAAGATCTGTGTCATTCCGACCTTTGTAGCTAAAATCGCTTTCTTCATGTTTTACCTCCTGTTAATCTACAGCGGATCACCTTGCGGCAATCATCCTAGATATGCATTGGGTATCTATATATATCCTTCAATGCACAAGGATTTTTTCACCAAATTCTTTGAAGCAATAATTATTTCTGCTTCATCTTGATATCGATGTACACACCTGCCGGCATCTCCAGTCTTGATAATGCATCAACAGTCTTCTGTGTTGGTGTAGTGATATCAATAAGTCTCTTATGAGTTCTCTGCTCAAACTGCTCTCTTGAATCCTTGTACTTGTGAACAGCTCTAAGAATTGTAACAACTTCCTTCTTTGTTGGAAGAGGTACCGGACCACTTACCTGCGCTCCGTTCTTTTTCACAGTTTCAATGATTTTTGCAGCAGACTGATCAACTAACTGATGATCGTAAGCCTTTAATGTGATTCTCATTACTTGACTTGCCATAAAAAAAGTCGCCTCCTTTTCGCACTTTTGTTCGTAAGTACGACAAGCGGTGACTGTACACACTGCCGGGTGTTTCGTGAGATTTCACACACCGGCTCTGCTTTTAAAAAGCAGTTATTATGCTATCGGTACAGTGACTTGTCGCCAGTTTCCTAACTTGACATTCGCTCCACGGAAAACCTGCCATTCTCAGGCAGCAACCTCACGCTTCATAGCTATCATGCCACAGCACGTTAAATAATAGCATATCTAAAATCAAAAATCAATAGTATTTTCGCAACTTTTTTATATTTTTTTAATATATAAACTGACTTACTCTGTTACGCCCTCAGAACAATATCATCCAGCTCCTTTATCTTATATCCCACATCCTCCGGACAATGTGCATCTGATGAAGTAACTATTCTGACATTGTGTTTCTTCAGTATCCTTATCAGCTCCGGGCTCATTCCAAGCGAGGCTGTATTTGAACATCTGCGCTCTACGCCGCTGTTTTGGTCGGCATACATATCGCTGTTCGAGAGCTCCTTTGCAAGCCTATCATAATAATCCGTGAGTGAATATGATGGTGTATGTCCAAAAAGTTTAATTGAGTCAGGATGACCTATTCCATCAAATATATGACTTTTTGCAAGTGAAATTGAATCCTCAAAATATTTATCATATATCTCATCAACATCAATTCCTTCCCAGAGCTTCGCCTTGTGATCAAAAGCAAAGTTCCCAACGAAGTGAATGCTGCCCAGCAGAAAATCAAACTCCTTATCCTTTGTCAATTTTACAATCAAATCTTCATAGCCTTTAAAATAGCATATTTCAAGCCCGAACTTTATTTTAACCGGGAAATTCTTCTCTCTAATCCTATTTATAAGTTCAAGATATTTATCGTAACTTTTCATACATGCTTTTCTATGAAACCAGTCATTAACAAACTCACTGTGCGCACACACCGAATCATACATCGGCGCAAATTCTTTAAACATATAATTATGCTCAAGTAACCAGATTTCATCAAGCTGCATTTCAACCGCTCTGTTCACAAACTGCTGTATCCATTCCAGAGTATAGTCGCCGTATTCAATATGAATATGTCCGTCTATCATGTCATTTTCCCCTTTTGTCCGCATAGGTTTGTCATTCTTCTCTGACGAATACTCTCTTTAACTCAGTCGCATCATTGATATCACTATACTGATATTCCCTAATTGCTCCGGCACCTGCTGCCTTTCCATCAACGTATACAACTATAGCCTCATTAATCTCATCAAGCCTTCTTCAATGCATCATATGTTTCCGAAAGCCACTCATTATAGTGATCATAAGCAGGCTCGGCCCACCAGTCCAAAAGCTTGTTTAAAGTCCCGATGTCCTCTTCCACGCTGGTGCACTTGTACTGTTCCGGATTGCGGTTGACCGTCACGATATGATTACCATCTTCTTTAAATTCAATCCGGTAAATACAGTAACCTGTCCAGTTGCGATGTGCCCAAAGAGTTGATTCCTCCATATACCAGAACCACTTATCCTCCATAGCCTGTGGAATATTGCCGCAACGGAGTGCATCCATTTCTTCATCACTAAAAGACCTGTTAAGCACGAAAGTCTCATGCTGCTTTGGCATCGGCTCCGTTTTCCAGTCACCACGATGGGCAACTCTTTTATTATCTTCCGTCATATCTCTCTCCATTTTCAATTTCGATTATCAACCTTTCACATAAATCTCAAACACATTATTTTCTGTGCAGACAGACGCTTCAATTATTTTTTGAAAATCAACAGGTAATACTTTGCCTATTTGTTCAAAAAGAAATGTTTGATAGCACTTATGTTCAGACATAATAAATATAACATCACTATCTCCGACCTCTATTGCAAGCCCCATATCATCATAAAACGGCCCCATATCTGTTGTTAGTAATAATATTCTTTCTACTGTCGACAAACCAAAAGCATATTCTTTTGAATCGGCAACTATATAGATTGTATTATTCTCTAAATATAATGAATCTGATGGCGTTTCAACTCTAATCTTATTTCTCATATATACCTTTCTATCAAAAAACTTCGAACGCTTATATTTCACCTTTTCTCTGCAAGCACAATCTTTACCTTGCGAAAGATAATTCACTTAATAATCAATTTATAGACTACTTATTCAGTTTTTGAAACAGTGATGATATATTTTGTTATCAATTGTTCAGGCGAACACTCTATGATTACAGATTTTTCTTCGAGTTTTGCCTGCTCTATCATCATATTGGTTAATTTTTTAGCATACCCTTTGCCCCATTCTGAACGCTTTAACAGCCAGCCAATTTCTATGTTATGATTGTCATAATCATGATAAATGACATAGCCAACATAATTTCCTTCATCATTCTCAGCAGCAAATATTTGAGGATTGTCACATAATCCGGCTTTAAATAGAAAGGCTTTTGTCTTTTCTGCTGAGTATGGCGGTTCGATATAACTCATTACATCAGGATCAGATATAGTATCATATAGGTTTTGATAATCCGATTCAGTAAATTTCCTTATTCTCATTTCCAATAATCTCTCCAATAATCCCACCACTTTCCGGAGGCTGTTTCTATTTCCTCTTCCGTGTATCTTCCTTTTTTACCTACAACCACTATCTCGTCCCCGCCAACAATAAAACCGACATCGCCACATCGGGCATAGAGGAAATGTTTTATCGCTTAAAATGCCTGAAAATCGCATAGATTCCGTATCCGGCAGCCACTCCGAGCGTATTCAGAATCAAATCATCAATATCCGTAGCCCTGGTGGCTAAAGGCAGCTGCAACAGCTCTATGCACAGCGAAATCAAAGCACCGGCAGCGATTACTTTCCAAAAGCTTTTAAGCTTTTTATATACAATTGGCAGAACGATTCCGCTTGGGATAAACATCACCATATTGCCGACAACATTCCAGATTTTATTCCTGATAGTGCCATATCTAAAAAGGTGAACCATCGGAATCAGATTGATACGCAGAGGAAATACTTCCGCCGTATCAAAAATGAGAGGCTGAACATGTCCGTCAACCAGTGTTCTCGGAAAAAACACGAAACGAATTATGACGGCAAGATTGATATACATCAATAAAAGAACTGCTTCCCGTTTCCAATCAAATCTGCGCTGCTTTATCCAGACGCATATCCTTACAAAAATCCAGATTGCCGCAAAAGCAATTTCTGATGCGAAGAAAGATATCTCTATCAATTATTTTCCCTCCAAATTTCGATTCGTAGCAAAGCATTTTCAATTGCTTTATAGCTTGTTATATTTATTTACTCTTATACTACTATAATCAAAATGCTCTCTCTATCAAAGGGACTTCTTTCAACCGGCTTTCCTTTGTGAAAATGAAATGCCCCGCCATGATTCACAAAAGCATTATCAATCGGGTTAATCATTAAAACATCATCTGCGATACCCGCAGCCTGCTCAGCATAATCAAGGATTCCCTGATTCCATTCATCAAGTCCGTAGTTTACATATACAGGCCAAATAAGAAGATTGTTTGTCTTGAATCTCTCCGGATAGTCCCACAGATCGCCACACAGAGCAACCCTTATCATTCTCCCGCGAAATGAAAACTCCGATGTATCGCTTCCTTCAAGGTAATGATTGTCTGTGCGATTGACTTCTTTCCAGCCACGGCTGATACGTCTGTAGTTATGTACTATATTTCCATCATCTATAACTGCATATGAAGAGTACAGGGTTTTACCGTCTTTTTCAATATATCCAAAGGCAATTCCCAGCCTGTACTGTTTCGTCATTTTCCTGAGCCTGTTCATAGTCTCAGAATCTGTGGCGATTGCCATGTCTTTATCATCTTCGTAATTTCAGCATAGCGATTCAAAACCCTGCAGCACAGCCTCGCCGAAGCACAGAATATCCGCCTTGCCTGCTGATTCTATCATTGCCCGTTCAATCTGACTAATATTAAACTCCGTATTTTTATTCTCGACTCTGTATGAGACCAGTCCTATCCTCATATATTTTCATTTCCCTGTGTTCTGCAATTTGATGCAGTTTTAACTTTCCATATTACTAAAGTATATATTCATACCATTCATCATCTTTTCTTTTGACCACAGCCGATTCAAATATTCTCTGGTTTATTTCAGTTTTTCTTCGTCTCGTGGTAAGATTTTTCAGTATTTACATTCCAGATGTTGTCCTTGCTCGTCTCGCCAGAAAGAATATTCTTCACGGTCTCAAAGGAAGTAACCATTGAATGGTCCATGTTGTTGTAACGGTGCTGGCCGTTTCTGCCGACGCAATACAGATTCCGGTATGTGTTAAGGTACGCAATAATCTTGTCAATGTCGGCGTATGTGTCGAAGTACGCAGGATAAGCCTTTTTAACTCTCTCCATGTGTGAATCAAGCACCTTCTGGTCTGCATCCAGCACGCCCATCTTCACAAGCTCGCTCACTCCAAGCTTCGTCCATTCCTCTTCATTCATGTTCCAGAACTTGTCGCCCTCGGTACAGAAATACTCAAGTCCTATCCAGACATGATGCTCAGGGTCATCCACAAGGTATGGCGACCAGTTGTTAAATATCTGAATACGTCCGAGCTTTACGCCGGTGTCCTGAACATAAATCCAGCAGTCCGGCACAATATTAGAAAGCGTCTTAAGCCTGGTTTCATTTTTAAGGTTGAGCCTGTCTAACTTAAGTCCTACCGTAACAAAATCTCTGTAAGGAAGTCCGGCTGCAGCTGTAGCAACCTCCTTCGGCACATCCTTCATGCCTGCAACAAGATCCTTAACAGGCATTGAAGAAATGAGTATATCACATGCAAGGGTTTCTTTAGCGCCGTTTGTCTCAAATGTAACACTTTGTACCATACCATCTGCAGTATTGATACCCACTACCCTGCTGTTCATTCTGATAGTGCCGCCCATTTTTTCAAATTCTGAAGCGGCGGTTTCCCAAAGCTGACCAGGACCGTACTTAGGGTATGAAAACTCCTCAATAAGCGATGTCTCGACCTCCCTGTTCTTCTTAGGACTTATCTTGCCGAATATATCCTTGATAATTGCAGTTACCGAAAGTCCCTTAACTCTTTGTGAACCCCAGTCTGCCGATATTTCTCTCGGATGTCTTCCCCAGAGCTTCTCAGTATAGCCCTCAAAGAACATCGAATAGAGCTTGCGTCCGAATCTGTTAATATAGAAATTTTCAAGCGAGGTCTCTTCCTTCTTGTGAAGCGCAGACGCTGCGTAGCTGCAGCCCGCCTTAATGTCGGTGAGCACGCCCATATTCTTAATGGTATTCCAGTTAAACTTCACAGGATAGTCAAAGAATTTCTTCTTATAATATATACGTGATACACGGTTTCTCGTAAGCATCACCCTGTCCTCTTTTTCCGGGTCAGGGCCGCCCTCTGAAAGCGGCACGCTTCTGCCAAGCACCTTATCATCATAAGAAGGCGCTCCCTGCTTTGGCATAAGCTCATTCCACCATTCATTTACCTTATCGTCCTTTGAGAAGAAGCGGTGTCCGCCTATGTCCATGCGGTTGCCATTGTATTTGACTGTTCTTGAAATACCGCCGATTTCGCCGGTCTCCTCAAGAATAATAACATTGTAATCCTTTGAATTTTTAAGAAGCTCAAAGCCTGCCGTGATTCCTGCAGGTCCTGCTCCGATAATAACTATTGTTTTCATAATTTTGTCCTTTCTATGTGTCTTAAGCACTTATAAATGTTCGTAATATATGACGTAAATGCTTAAATATTATTCAAATTAAATCACACGGCAGCTTCAAAAGGCACCTGACGGTAAAATTAATATCCGTCAAAATATATCCAAAACTTACTGATACCTGCCGTCCGGCCTGCCGCACTAAAAACTAATGCAGGAAATAACCCATAAAGAGCGCTGATGATAAAAGCCCGAAGATTATCGGAAGCACGCACAGCACATCAGTTACAAGACCTGCCTTTTTCTTTCTTAGCTGTCCGAATGCAAGCGCCGCGCCGATTACCTGAAGCATAATCGGTATCAGCACATATCTGACATTCATAGTACATATAAATTCATAATCAAAGCAGAATTTTATATATAAAACATAAATAATAACGTATGTTATCGCCGCAAATATTCTCTTTTCAAGCTCAAGCTCTGATTTCACAAGCCAGTAAATAAACAACGCAAGCAAGACAATAAACATAAGTATTGCAAACCAGAGAATTACCCTTGACAGCTCACGCTTGAAGGTATCCTTCATAAACCAGCTTCCTTCATTGAACATGGCGCACTTTATCATGGTAATAAATATATTCCTGTCGCAGCCCGCTTCAGTATTGGTCCAGACAATTGCAGGCGACTTAAACTGCACCAGTGAAAAATCAAACAGTCTCTGCCCTGCCGTGTTGTACTTTCCGATGTACTGCGCAAGCTTCTCTGAGAACTTCGGCACAAAATTCAAAGGCACGTCGTACAAAAGCTTGCTTCTTACAGGGAACCACAGCCCCAGCGGAACCGTCACAATACCAAACAGTACAAATTGCTTTATATAATTTAAAATGTTCTTTCTGTCCTTTATAAGCTTTACAAGGAAAAGATACGCAACTGCCGGTGCCACAAATCCGCCCGAAAGCTTCGTCATCATTGCGCCGCCTATGCACAGGCCGAGCGGAATAATATTCTTTAAGGTCGGCTCGTCATACCACCTGAGCGCAAAATAAATACTAAGCGCCATTAAAAATGTCACCAGCGTGTCATTATTGACCGCTCCTGCCTGCATCACAAAATACGGGAAGAATGCAAGTATGCCAAGCGCCCACATCCTTGAAATTACGTCAGCCTTAAGCTTTTTAAGTATAGCGTCCGTGGTAAGCAGCATACATGACGAATATGCAAATGTAAGCAGCTGAATGTTCTCGCCCGCCCTCTCAATACTAAAGCCAAGGCCGGTATTAATCCGCAGCCAAATGGCTGAAAGCGCATGGTGAAGCGGCGGATGGTAAAACTGCAGCCTTGATGTCGGATTGAAATCCGGAAGCCTGCCGTGACTGTAAAGATAATAAATATATCCCAGATGTCCCTGTCCGTCCTGCAGCTTTCCGATATCATTCTGCATTTCTGTGATGCCGTTCATAAGAATATATATAAATCTTAAGAGTATGCCGGTAAAAATAATCAGTCCGATAACCTGCTCACTGCCAAGCAGCTTCTTATCGGCAAACATATATATGAACATGAACCATACTATCATCAACACTACCGTAAAAACGATAAGATTATTTGACGAAATACTGCCAAGTCCGTAATTTCTAAGAAATGACACAACATAGCACGCCGCAGTGAAAAGTATGCACATCACAAGCTTCATAATAATGTGCAGATTGTCCGCCTTCTTATCCATCTTAAGATGCAGCGCATACCCAAGCGCGCACACGAGGATTATCTCAATAATGCTAAACGCCGTTAGCGACAAACAGCCCGTCCGTGTCTGGTTAAAAAATATAAATCCTGCCACAAACATTAAAAAAACAGTAATTCCACTCTCATGCTCCGATGCAAATTGTTTTATTTGTTTCATCATACCCCACCATACCTGTCATATTTTTTTATTAATAATTGCTTTTAATGCTTTTTGAAATAATACTTATCGTAATAATTTCTTTTTATACCTTATAACAATATCTTTATAAACATCTTTCATTTAATATTATCATAAATTCATTATATTGTGTAGTAATTTATTCAAACTTACTTCTATAACATTGACGCTTTCGATTATTGAATATATAATCAAACTAATGATTTTTATTTGGAGGGCGTTATGTGGATTGCAGATGGCTGGAAGGATTATGAGGTTATAGACTGCTGTGACGGTGAGAAGCTGGAAAGATGGGGCAAGTATCTGCTTGTACGTCCAGACCCGCAGGTAATCTGGAATACCGGCAGGGAACACCGCGGATGGACAAATATGAACGCCCATTATCACAGAAGCTCTAAAGGCGGCGGCGAATGGGAGTTTTTCAATTTGCCGGAGCAATGGACGATAAATTATAAAGGGCTGACCTTTAATTTAAAGCCTTTCAGCTTTAAGCACACCGGTCTTTTCCCTGAGCAGGCTGCCAACTGGGACTGGTTTATGAAAAAAATAAAGGACGCTAACCGTCCTGTTAAGGTTTTAAATCTTTTTGCCTATACGGGCGGCGCAACCCTTGCAGCCGCAAAGGCAGGCGCATCAGTCACACACGTAGACGCTTCCAAGGGAATGGTAAACTGGGCAAGCGAAAACGCCCGCTCCTCAGGGCTTGGCGACGCTCCAATCCGCTGGATTGTTGACGACTGCCAGAAGTTTGTAGAGCGCGAAATACGCCGCGGCAACAAATACGACGCAATTATCATGGACCCGCCATCCTACGGCAGAGGTCCGAAGGGCGAAATCTGGAAGATAGAAGAATCCATCTTCCCATTTATTCAGCTCTGTGAGCAGCTGCTTAGCGACAACCCTCTGTTTTTCCTCGTAAACTCATACACCACAGGCTTACAGCCTGCGGTACTGACATACATGCTTTCAAGCGTAATAATTCCAAAGCACGGCGGCAGGGTCGTTTCCGACGAGATAGGACTGCCTGTCACCAAGAGCAGACTCGTGCTTCCATGCGGCGCAAGCGGAAGGTGGGAGGCTTAAAGCTTCATTATGTTAAAATGCCGCCGGGGATGAACTGTGTTATCCCCGGCGTATCTATTATCACATCAATTCTCACAATCTATTTTAGAATTTCCCCTACAGCACGCTTCCCGTATACAACTGATAATACTTGCCCTTCTGCTCTAAGAGTGCGTCATGCGTGCCTCGCTCTATTATCCTGCCCTGCTCCAGTACCATGATGCAGTCGCTGTTCTTAACCGTTGAAAGTCTGTGGGCGATTACGAAGGTTGTTCTGCCTTCCATCAGTCTGTCCATGCCCTCCTGCACAAGCTTTTCGGTTCTGGTATCAATTGAACTTGTTGCCTCGTCAAGAATGAGCACAGGCGGGTCTGCTATTGCCGCCCTTGCGATGGCAAGGAGCTGTCTCTGACCCTGGCTTAGGTTGCCGCCGTCGCCCTTTAGCATCGTATTGTAGCCCTCAGGGAGTCGCTTTATGAAGCCGTGAGCATTTGCAAGCTTTGCTGCGGCGATTACCTCCTCATCCGTGGCGTCAAGCTTTCCGTAGCGGATATTGTCCATAACAGTGCCGGTAAACAGATGCGTATCCTGAAGCACGATGCCAAGTGAGCGTCTTAAATCTTCCTTCTTTATCTTGTTGATATTGATTCCGTCGTACCTTATCTTGCCGTCCTGAATATCGTAAAATCTGTTGATAAGATTTGTAATAGTGGTCTTGCCTGCGCCGGTAGCGCCAACGAAGGCAATCTTCTGTCCGGGCTCTGCATACAGCACTATATCATGCAGCACAATCTTCTCATCAGTATAGCCGAAATCGACGTGGTCGAATACGACATTTCCTTCGAGCTTCTTATAAGTGGTCGTGTTGTCGGCCTTGTGGTAATGCTTCCACGCCCATGCGCCGGTGCGCTCGTCTGCTTCGGTAATACTGCCGTCAGCGGCGATATCGGCGTTTACAAGCTCGACATAGCCCTCATTGACCTCAGGCTTTTCATCCAGAAGCTTAAACATTCTGTCTGCTCCCGCAAGTGCCATGACGATACTGTTAAACTGCTGGCTCACCTGATTTATCGGCATGTTAAATGACTTGTTGAATGTCAAAAAGCTTGCCAGCGTACCGAGGGTACAGCCTGCGTAACCATTAATCGCAAGGATTCCGCCTATTGCAGCGCAGAGCACATAGCTGACATTTCCTATCTGCGCATTTGCAGGCATAAGAATGTTTGCGTATTTATTTGCATTGTCCGCGCTGTCAAACAGCCTGTCATTTATCTCATTAAATTTGTCAATACACTCATTCTCGCGGCAGAACACCTTGACAACCTTCTGTCCGCTGATCATCTCCTCAATGTAACCGTTTACAGTTCCCAAATCCTTTTGCTGTGCAACAAAATACCTGCCGCTCAGTCCCGCAATACGCTTTGTGACAAATAAAACCACGCCGACCATGCCGAGCGTAATAAGTGTAAGCGGCACGTTCAGTATAATCATACACACAAGCACACTGACTACGGTTATCACGCTTGAGATAAGCTGAGGTATACTCTGGCTTATCATCTGCCTTAAGGTGTCGGTATCATTTGTGTAAATCGACATAATGTCTCCGTGGGAATGTGTATCAAAATATTTTATCGGGAGGCTCTCCATATGTGTAAACATATCATTCCTGAAATTTCTTAATGTGCCCTGGGTAACATATATCATAAGCTTTGAAGATATAAATGTTGCAGTGGCACCGCAAAGGTAAAATACTGCCACTCTTAAAATTGCTTTCATAAGCGGTGTGAAATCAGGCGCCGCGCTGCCAATCATAGGCGATATGTAATCATCAATCAGCGACTGCATAAACATAGTTCCCTGCACATTTGCAAATGTACTTATCAAGAGGCAGATTATGCTGATAATACAATGCACAAGATAGTTTTTTATCACATATCTTATAACTCTCATGAATACCTTGCCCGGATTTTCCACCATCGGACGCTTTCCCGCAAATCTGTTCTGTCTAGGTCCCGGCATGATTACATACCTCCCTTCTCGTCAAAATCACCGCCGCCGCTTGTCTGCGACTCGTATACATCACGATAAATTTCATTGTTCTCAAGCAGCTCCTCGTGAGTGCCAAAGCCATTCACACAGCCCTCTTCCATAACAATTATCCTGTCAGAGTTCTGAATGCTTGAAACTCTCTGTGCAATTATAATCTTTGTTGTGCCCGGTATCTCCTCTGCAAATGCCTTTCTTATCTTCGCATCCGTCGCAGTATCAACTGCGCTTGTCGAATCATCCAGTATAAGAATCTTAGGCTTCTTAAGCAGAGCTCTTGCAATACAAAGCCTCTGCTTCTGACCGCCTGATACATTTGTGCCGCCCTGCTCTATGTAGGTATTGTATTTATCAGGCATCTTCTCGATAAATTCGTCGGCACATGCCAGCTTACAGGCTCTTATGCACTCCTCCTCGGTTGCATTTTTATCGCCCCACCTGAGGTTTTCTAAAATCGTGCCGCTAAACAGCACATTTTTCTGGAGCACGACAGATACCTCATTTCTAAGTGTCTCGATATCATAGTCCCTTACATCAACGCCGCCGACAAGCACCTGTCCCTCGCGCACATCATAAAGCCTGCTTATAAGATTTACAAGACTCGACTTTGCGCTTCCGGTTCCACCTAAAATACCTATTGTCTCTCCTGATTTTATCGAAATATTAATATCCTTTAGCACATAGTCCTCGGCGTCTGCCTTGTAGCTGAAATTCACATTTTTAAACTCAATGCTTCCGTCCTTAACCTCCATCACCGGATTTTCAGGATTCTTAATGTCCGGCTCTTCATTTAACACCTCAGAAATTCTCTCGGCGCTTGCCATACTAAGAGTAAGCATTACAAATATCATTGATAAAAGCATAAGGCTGATAAGGATATTAAGACAGTATGTAAGCAAGCTCATAAGCTCGCCTGTCTTAAGGCTGCCGCCGACTATCATTCTCGCGCCAAGCCAGCTTATGCCGAGAATACAGCCGTAAACCATGAACTGCATAAGCGGTGAGTTCCAGACGATAATATTCTCAGCCTTGACAAACATTTTATACAGTCTGCCGCTTGCGGTTGTGAACTTTTTCTTTTCATAATCCTCTCTTACATAGGCCTTTACAACTCTTATAGACGATACATTCTCCTGAACACTTTCGTTGAGGTCGTCATATTTTCTAAACACCTGCTTAAAATACTTCATAGCAGACTTTGCAATCAGCAAAAGGAAGCCTCCGAGAATAATAACAGCCACAAGATAAATGCTTGCAAGCTTTGCATTTATGAAAAATGCCATCGTCATGGCGCACACCAGCGTAAAAGGCGCACGGAAGCACATTCTTAAAATCATCTGGTATGCATTCTGAATATTGGTAACATCCGTCGTCAGCCTTGTAACCAGTCCCGCCGTGGAAAACTTATCAATATTTGAAAAGCTGAAGGTCTGAATTTTTTCATACATAGCCTTTCTTAGGTTTCTCGCAAAGCCCGTAGACGCTCTTGCACCGAATCTTCCGCCAAGGATTCCTGCCATAAGGCTTACGCCCGCCGCAAGCACCATGCATGCGCCCATAAGATAAATATGCTTAATGTCGCCCTTACTTACTCCCTTATCGATAATCGACGCCATCATAAGCGGAATAATGGTCTCCATAATAACCTCCAGCACCATAAATAACGGAGTTATTATCGAAGCCTTTTTAAACTCTTTAATTTCTTTAACCAATGTTTTAACCATATCAACACTCCCAGCTACATAAATCATTATCAAATAGATTTCTAACTATTAAATTATAAATTATTTGTTGACATTATTCAATCATAATGTTATTATATCTCTTGTTAGTTATATCTAACTTTGTTAAGTCTAAACAAACCAGAATATTTAAATGATGACGGAGGTAATATATGCTTGATTCATTTTTAGTAGAACACTGCTCTCCTACGCTTGCAAGCATCAAGATGGGCAATATATTTACTTATTTTTATAAGAATACTAAAGAATTATATGATTATGTATCAGATATAAAAAACAGACTGCAAAGCAAGGGCATTTGTATAGAAATTTTAAGCATCCGTGATAATTCGGCAATAATATATGTTTACAGAAAAAGTGCTCTGCTTTCCCGGCTTAACGAAAAAGAAGTACAGACCTTTTTAGCCGGCTATGGCTACAATTCTTTTAATCCGGACGAATGCCTTGCCGTACTGAAATCACGCCTTTGCGCCGAAAACGGCTTTCCGCATGAAATAGGTATTTTCATAGGTTATCCTTTAGGCGATGTAATAGGCTTCATTGAGCACAACGGCAGGGGAAGTAAGTATTCGGGCTATTGGAAGGTCTACTGCAACGAGGCAGAGACAATAAGGCTTTTTGAGCGTTTCAAGAAATGCAAAAGAATATACTCAAGGCTTTTTGCCGAAGGACGCTCGATTTTGCAGCTTACCGTAACAGCGTAAATATTATGATGTCAACAAAAGCATACCGGCATTATATTGTTATTTTTAAATTGCAAACTGCAGATGCTTATGCATTTGAGGTAATATATCAAAAAGAGAGGTAAAAAAAATGAGTAAAATCGCAATTGTATACTGGAGTGGCACAGGAAATACAGAGTCAATGGCTAATTTTGTTGCAGAAGGTGCAAGGGAGGCAGGTGCCGATGCAGAGGTTATTACTGCTTCTGATTTTTCAGCAGATGCTGTAGCAGTCTATGACGCAATAGCATTTGGCTGTCCGTCAATGGGAGCCGAACAGCTTGAGGATGGCGAGTTTGAGCCTATGTTCAATGCATGCGAGCCTGAGCTTAAGGATAAGAAGATTGCATTATTCGGTTCTTACGGATGGGGCGACGGCGAGTGGATGAGAACATGGGAGGAAACCTGCAAGGCAGACGGAGCAGTTCTTGCCTGTGACAGCGTTATCTGCATGGATGCGCCTGATGACGACGCTGCAAATGCATGCAAGGCTTTAGGTGCAGCTCTGGCATAATTATCAATTATAAGCAGCAGAAAACATCCTTATCGGAAGATTTTATTATATAACGATCATTTAATTATGTGGGGCGGCTGCCTGATATTATATACTCTGAAATAATATGATGCTGCGGTCAAAAGATATTTTGACTCCGGTATCATAACATAAGGATATATAAAATATCAGGCTGCCGCCACCATGTTTTTATTGAACCTGCTCTAATTGTTTTGTATAATTATAACATGTACAAAACATACGGAACGGAGGATATTTATTTGGAGAAGATTTTTGATTTTTTTAATGCAGTAGATGATTTTATGTACTATCCGGTATTAATCATCATTCTTGTAATCGGGGGACTATTCTTTACATTCAGGACAAGATTTGTTCAGATAAGACTGCTTAAGGACGCCTGCAGACTTATTGTAGAAAAGCCGTCAGGCTCGCAGCACGTTTCTTCATTTCAGGCTCTGATGGTCTCGACCGCTTCACGAGTAGGTACCGGCAATATTGTCGGCGTTTCGACAGCAATATGTCTTGGCGGTCCGGGCGCATGCTTCTGGATGTGGCTTATGTGTATAATAGGCGCAGCGTCAGCATTTATGGAAAGTACGCTCGCACAGATTTACAAGAGAAAAAATAAAGACGGAAGCTGCTACGGCGGCCCTGCCTATTATATTGAACAGGCACTTAAGCAGCGCTGGCTCGCAATGCTTTTCTGCGTATTTTTAATTGCTACATACGCATTTGGTTTCAACCTGCTGTGCTCCTACAATCTGCAGTCAACCTTTGCCGCATACTCATTTTATGATGAAAAGATGACTCCGGTGATTATCGGAATCATTCTTGCTATTGCCGTAGGCTACTGCCTGATTGGCGGCGGAAAGCGAATTATAAAGCTCACCGAAAAGGTTGTTCCTTTTATGGGCATTGCTTACGTCATCATTTCGCTTATAGTTATACTTGCTCACATAACAAACATTCCTCAGATGTTTGTGGCAATCTTTGAGGATGCCTTCAATTTCAGGTCGATTTTCGGCGGACTTGCAGGCTCATGCCTTGTTTACGGCATCAAGCGCGGCTTGTATTCAAATGAGGCCGGTGTCGGCTCAGCGCCAAATGCTTCTGCCTCTGCAGACGTAAGCCATCCTGTAAAGCAGGGTCTTGTGCAGACCGTCTCGGTTTATATTGATACCATGCTTCTTTGTACCGCAACAGCACTTATGTGCTTAAGCTCAGGCGTTGCCTACAATGAATCAGTATCGGGTGCGCCTTATGTCCAGAATGCGATATCAACAGTGTTCGGCAGTGTCGGCCCGGTATTTATTACGGTAGCGATGATTTTGTTTGCCTTCACAACACTTATCGGCAATTTATATTATGTTGACAATGCGCTGATTTATCTTAACAAAAAGCGTATTCCATCAAAATTATTCATGCGAATTTTCTATGTGGTATGCGTAATAATCATTTTCGCAGGTGCAATCATTCCTATGAACTTTGCGTGGACCATGGCGGATATCACGATGGGCTTCATGACACTCATCAACATTCCTTGCTGCCTTATCCTTTCAGGCACTGTCATAAAAGCGCTTAAGGATTATGAAAAACAGAAGAAGCAGGGCAAAAACCCTGTATTCTACTCAAAAAACATCGGAATAGATCCTGAGAAGCTAAGCTTCTGGAAGTAAGCTAAAGGGTGTTCTCATCATTTTAGAGAACACCCTTATATTATGCTTTTAAAAGAATAAATGCTCAACAAGTATTTTGACTCCTATCGCAATAAGTATAATTCCACCGGCAAGCTCAGCCTTTGCCTTATACCTTTCACCAAACACATTTCCAATCTTGATTCCTGCTGCGCCGAAAATAAATGTTACTATGCCTATAAACGTAACTGCCCGGACAATATTAACCCTTAAGAATGCAAATGTTACTCCGACCGCAAGCGCGTCAATGCTCGTCGCAATCGCTAAAAGCAGCATGGTTTTTACATCAAATAAATCATTTAAGCTCTCTGATTCGCTTCTTGATTCCTTTATCATATTTAAACCTATAATGCCCAGCAGCACAAATGCAACCCAGTGGTCTATGCTTTCAATCAGTCCGCTAAACTGCCGTCCAAGCAGATATCCTATAACAGGCATTAATGCCTGAAAACCGCCAAAATATAAGCCTGCAACCGCCGCTTTACTCCAGCTCATTTTTTTCATTGATAAGCCCTTGCATATCGACACCGCAAAGGCGTCCATTGAAAGTCCCACCGCAAGTATAAATAATTCAACTATTCCCATAATATAATCTATGCCAACCTATCATTTCTCAAAATAATATTAAAAGACTCCTGTACAGAAAACTCTATACCTGAGTCTTATTCTTGCAGACTGTATATTATCATAAATTATATTTTGCGTCAATCATATTCTGTAATAAAGCATATTCCGTTTGTAGTAAATGAAGCAAAAAGGGAGAATGGGGGGATAAGCTGTGGTATGATTGACTTATCCCCCTAAGATTACGCTACAATATAAATATATATTATAGGCGGTGGTTTGTTCTTATATTAACTGATTATAAAGATTTTCTTTATTCAATCCGCAGCTTCTTATAAAATATGCCGGCGTGCAGCTCCATGCATGACAATAGCTGTTTACCACACTTGAACCGTATGGCGATTCATATGGATTTTCAGGATTGAATAACTCATAATATGTATCGGCGCCTTTTTCTATCATTGCGCCCCAGTAACTGCACATTTTATCATATGCAAGCTTTTTATTACCGCTTTTTATTAATGCTTCAATATAATGATGATACATATATGGTGTTACCATCTTTTCTGCGTTCTTATATTCATGAAGTCTGTTTAATATTTCATGATTAACCTCGTCATCAAATATTCCGGCAAGAACTGCCCATGCCTGAGTTGCATATGACACCTGCTTTTCCCTGCCGCTGACAAAAAGTCCAAGGTCTTTATCGTATAATTTTTCTTTTGCAGCTTTCACCTTGTTTTCAACATCATTGCAAAGCTCTGCCGCCAATTCTGATTTGCCGAGATACTTTGCAAGCTTAACCAGGGCCTTTTCACAGTAGATATAAACTGCCTGCGCTCCGGCCTGCTTATTCAGCCGAAGATTCCAGTCTAAAAAGCACCAGCCCATGACATCCGAATCATTAATTATATCATCCGGACCGAAGCATTCCTTTGCAAGCTCAACCTGTCTTTTTGCCGTGTCAAACAAATCACTTACAGTCTCTAAATCTTTAGTCTCATTGTAATAATCAAGCAATGTAGGTATGAAGAACAGCGAATAATCAAACATATATGTATCATCACCCTCTACATTCGGCTCAGTAAACACACACGCTGTTATTCTGCCGTTATCATCTGTTGTTCCGGCAAATAAGTACAGACATCTCTTTACCAAATCATTATTTTTAAAGGTTGCATAATTAGCCAGTGCCTGAAGTCTCAAATCTCCAATCCAGAGTCTTCTGTCTCTCTTTGGTCCGTCTTCAAAAACCTCCTGCATACAGTTTCTAAGCGTACGAATTGAGACCCTGTCTAAGTCCTCTTCTTCCCTGCTTCCTGAATACTTATTAACGCATTCGTCATTAGCACTGGTATACGTCTCTGCCTCTATATCGTCAACTACCAGTGAAAACTTACTTGATACATCAATAACCTCAAGTTTAACATATCTGAATGAAAACCTTCTATCGACATTCACAACAGCCGGAAGCACATCTATATGCAGCCACTCCTCCTGAATCCAGCCCTTGCTTATCCAGCCATGGTAATCTGCAGCATCTTCATCAAGCTCTCTTTTATTTTCACAGAACTTGATTTTTATAAACGCCGGAGCGTCCTGATGTGAGCCTGCCGATGAAAGCTTTAATTTTATGCGTCCCACAAAATGATTTCCAAAATCAAAAACGGTTGAATCTCCTGCCTTTAATTTGTCTGTAGGAATTCCTAATAAAGGTCTAACTCTTTTTATATATAGTTTTGGTTTAAGACTTTCTGCCTTTTTTATAAAAGCTGCTTTTTCTTCCAACATTACTATCTCTCCAGTTTAATATTCAAGCTCTTTCCTGCCACAGAATGGATCTATAGGACTTATGCCTTTAAATCTGGTGCGTCCCATTATTTTATCAACAACAGCCTCTATAACATAATTATTATTTGAATAGCAATTGATATATGTCTTTATCATTGGCACATCCAGCAAATGATAAGGATTTGCCAGGCTGATAAAAATAACAGGTATTTCATTTGCAAACCACGGTACGTTATTACCCTGCCCCCAGAAGGTGTACCAGTTCAGTCTGCTTGTAGTTTTATTACTTGCATTTTCAACATTTCCTATGTATATTACAATATCATACTTTTCTTTAAAAGACGTTACATTATCAACGCCGACTTCAAAATTTTCCTTCTCGTAAATTATAGTCTCAAATCCATTTTTGTCAAGCTCTTCCTTAACTTTTTTTATAACTCTGTCATTTGACGGAAAATCACCCATTATCTCAAGCAATACTCTTTTAGTTTTTAAAGGTGAAATCGGCAGTATATGCTGTGTATCCTTGACCAGCGTAATAGATTTATCTGCTAAATCCTTAGCCCATTCAACGTGCTCCTCGCACTGAATGACTGACATCCTGCTTTTATCCGGTACAAGCTCACCGCTTCTTTGCTTGGCAACAAGTCCAAGAGCTGCCTTCAAAGCGAGAATTCTTGTATTTGCCTCTATAAGTCTTTCCTCCGAAAGAATGTCGCTTCTGTAGCCCTCCATCATAAACTTATAATCCTCTGCGAGGTCCTTGTTGAAGAGGAACATGTCGCAGCCGCTTTCAATTGAAAGTGGAACTGCCGTAGCTCTGTCCATAGCAGATGTAAATCCAACCATAGGCGTTGCATCCGTTACAATTAATCCATTAAATCCAAGCTTCTTTCTAAGCAGGTTATTAAGAAGTACCTTTGACAATGTTGCAGGTATTATCTTTCCCTTGCTTTCAGGTGAATAAAACTCCTGATATGCCGGCATTGCAATATGACCTGCCATAACAGTTAACGTGCCGGCTTCAATTAAGTCCTTATAAACCTTTCCATAGCTCTTATCCCATTCATCCATACTCAGAGAATTAACTGATGTCAGAAGATGCTGGTCTCTTTCATCAACTCCGTCTCCCGGGAAATGCTTAACTGCCGTAGCGACATTGCATTCCTTTGCCGCTCTTAAGTACTCCTGTGCATATTCGCTTACAGTCTCAGGATTATTACCATATGTACGTACGTTTGTAATCGGGCTATGATAATTAAGGTCAATATCAGCCACAGGGGCAAATGCCCAGTTGATACCTAACGCTGATGCTTCCATACAGCTTATTCTGCCTAATCTGTATGCGTATTTCTTATCGTTGGCTGCGGCTGCAGCCATCTGCTTTCCATAGGATGTTCCATCAGTTGCAGCTCCATCGCCTCCTGCTTCAAGATTTGAAGGAATCAGTAATGGTATTCTTGAATTTTTCTGTGCGTATTCAAAGGTATCCCTCATCTCAGAGCTTACACCGTCCCTGAAAAACAGTCCGCCTATATGCCATTTAAGAAGCTCATAGTCTAAATAATTTCTGTCGGTAGAATAACCTATAGGGCAAAACAGCTGTCCTATCTTTTCCTCCAGGCTCATACTTTTTAACGTCTTTTTTACCCACTGGATTTCATCCTCCTTAAGGTAAAATGGTTTGCCTTTTAAATTCATGCTCTACCTCCACCATCTATTTCATTCACCGCACAAAAGCGGTCATATTATTCTTTTTTTGTTTTTTTAAATTTAAAAATTTTCTTTTCATTGTTAAGATAAATCAGGAAGCATACAAGTATTACCGCCGTAATAATCTGCTGCACTGATGAGTCTACCTTTAATCTCGCATATGCTAACGAAATAAATGCAGTTGTTATCGCACCAATCAGGTATCCTATCTTTTCATTGCAGAATCTTCCTACAAATCCACCAATGAACATCGGAAGAAATGCTGTAAACATTACTCCGATTGAACCAAAGTTCAATGACATCTGTATTGTTCCTGTATTTGTGGAGCTGATTACTCCTACAACACCCATAAGACCGCCTGCTATAATATAGCATCCGAGAGCATTTGGAATCTCCTTGATACCTGTGTTTATCGACACCTTCTGTCCTGAAAGCAGCGAGCGGTACTTGTATCCGAATGATGTATAGTCAAAAATTAATATTATCAATGCTAATGCTATAACTATCACTAAAAGATAATTTCTTATACTTGGGAAGCTTGTAAGCTCATAGTTTGTTACAAACGACACTCCGTAGCCTGCTGTTATTGCAAAGGCTATACCCTCATAAAGGAGTGTGACTCCAAGTGAAACTATAATAGGCGGAAGCTTTGTAATTACATATATAGTTCCGGAAATCAATCCTAAAAGCATTCCGACTGCTATTGATATTAAAAGCATTACCACAACCGGTAATCCAAGTTTTATACATATCTGAGCGCTTATTACCGATGAGAGCAGCGATATTGCTCCGATTGAAAAGTCAAATCTGCCCGAATTTAAGTTTATTGACAATGCAAAGGTTGTAAGCATAACAGATGCAACAGCTCTTAAAAAAATAATCCAGTGACTCTTTGAATCAAATAATGCAATTCCCCTTGACTGACAAATTATAAATATTATTAAAAATGTAATTATCGGTATACATACAGCACCCAGGACTCTTTTAATTATACTGTTACTCTTCATCTTATCATCCCTTCCACTTTTTCAGGTTTTCAGAACCATCCTTAAAAAAGGACGGTTCTGAATTACAAATCATAAATTACTTAATTTCATCAAATGTGTATGCTGCAACAAATTTCTCTAATGTAGCATAGTCTGAACCAATAAGTGTATCAAGGTCAGCCTTGTCATAAGCAGGTGCATCAAGTGAATTATCAACACTATAGTATTCCTTGAACTGCTCAGGTGATGTTGCTACCCAATAGCCCTGTCCTAATGCAACAGCATTGCCATCATTGTCTCTTATAGGTGCTCCGAGTGCTGCACTATATGTGATTGCGAAGATAGGTCCAATGCTTGCTGAGAACTTTCCTGCCATGTAGTCAAGAATTCCAGCATCCATAGCTGCGCCATAGCTGTCTGCATAAGCATCAACGCTGGCAATCTTAACATCTGTTCCGTTTACTGCTGTACCAAAGAAGTCTGAACCGTTTCCAACTGCAAGAATCATCTCAAGTCCGGATGTCTGTGCAACCTCTGCAATCTTTCCAAACCAAGCATCATCCATATCATATCCGCCAACATATCCTAAGATATTTACATCGCCGATTGAACCTGTCTTAACATCTGCTGTCTCATAAATCTTACCAACGATAGCCGGTCCCTTTGCTCCCTGATAATCAGCGCCTGTAGCATCAGCCATAGCAGCTAACATACCTGCAACACGATAAATGTGCATGTCTGTGTAATAAGGTACTGCACCGCCAAAGATTGCAAAGTTCTTTACGCCCTTATCAAGATAATATTTAGCCATGTCATAACCTGTCTGATATTCAATATCAAGTGAAGGTCCAATTGCTCCAACATAGTACTCATTTGTCTTAACCTTTTCATACTCTTCATCTGTTAAAGTACCTGTTGCTACTGCATAGTAAACCTTTGCTTTAGCACACTGGTCAATCTGTGCCATACGGTCGAATGAAGAGAATGAAATAATTGCCTTACAATTGTTTGTGATAAATGTGTCAATTGCTGACTTTTCATCTGCCGAATCCTTTAATGCATCTGAATACACAAACTCTACATTGTACTGATTCTGAATATACTGTGTATAATATGATCTGAATGCAAGTGCCTCTGCTGTTGTTACATCTGCAACAAGAACACCAATCTTAACTGTCTCACTCATATCAATACCGTTATCTGCTTCTGTCTCAACGTCTGCTTCTGTAGCGACATCAGCCTCTTTTGTTTCAGCAGCCTGTGTCTCTGCCTGTGTCTCTGCCTGTGTTTCTGCCTTTGTGTCGGAATCCTTGTCCCCATTTGTTGTTCCGCCACAACCTACCAGCATCGTAAAGCATAATGCGATGCAAAGTAATAAACTCAATACTTTTTTCATGATACTTCCTCCTTAAAAAAATGAAAATGAAATATATTTTTCAAGGTGTTTCCACCATTGAAAGCTTATCTTGGCAGTTCCTTCTGCCTGTGATTGCTGGCTGCAATGAATACTACAAGAATAAATATTGCTGCCTTTACAATCTGTCCGATTCCCGAATTGAGATTGAACAGCGTCATAATCTGACTTAAAAATGTCATTGAAAATGCACCGATAAGTGCTGCATATATCTTGCTTCTTGCTCCACCCGATACCGGCATACCGCCGAAAACAATTGCAATAATTACATCCATACCTACGCTTGATGCCGTGCTTCTTGTAAGAGTCGGAGCATATACAATTGAAAGAAATGCTCCCAGTCCTACGCCGATTCCCGAAATAATAAATGCTATAATCGAATATTTCTTAATTGAAATACCTGTTAACTGTGCACAAAGAGGATTTCCTCCAAGGAACTTTTCTTTTCTTCCTATCGGAGTGAAATTAAATATAAATACACATGCTAATATGTATAGTGCAAGCACAGCAACCTTAAAAGGAATATTATCAAGATGTGCCACTGCATCCGACGGAACTGAAATTTCAGAACCGGTTCCATTTATGCCGATAAGCAGCAGAACCATCGCATTCAGCACACTTAGCATTGCTATAGTTGTAACAAACACCGGAAGGTTAAATATTGATGCCAGAACCGAGTTGGTTAACGCTACAAGCACTGCCACGCCTATACATGTTGCAAACATAAGGAGCAGGTTTCCTGTCTTTATGTAAACCATACCGCCAAGTATTGCACTTACCGCAACCGAAGCACCAAGGCTTATATCAAATGAACCAAGTGTGTATATAAATACTGCTCCTGTTGCAACTACTGCAACTACTACCGACTGGTTAATAACTGATTTCAATCCATAAGATATATTTATACCTTTCATATGACCGACTATCAGGAATGCTGCAACAAGCACAATCAGACCAAATACCGGTGCCAGATTCATAATTGATTTTTTAGCATTTGTCTTCATAATCATCCTCCTAAATCATGCAATGAATAATATCCGACTCTTTCGGTCTGTCACTTCTCATGAACTCTCCGGTTGACTTTCCATCCTTCATTATTAAAATTCTGTCTGCCATACCAATGAGCTCAGCCATCTCCTCAGAAATAATTACTATGCTCTTGCCCTCCTGCTTCATCTTAAACATGAGCTGGTACATAGCCTGCTTAACGCCAATGTCAACGCCTCTTGTAGGACAGTCAAGGACAAGTATTTCACTTCCTCTTCCAATCCACTTTCCAAACACTACCTTCTGTTTGTTTCCGCCGGAAAGTGCTGAAACATACTGTTTTCTGTCCTGACATTTTATGCTAAGATCATTTATCTGCTTTTCAACATATTTCTTTTCACTGCCCGGTGCAATGAAAAATCCCTTTGCCGCAAATTTATCAAGTCCGCCTGCCGAGATATTATCTTCAATAGAAGCATTCAGGCAGAGCGACTCATAATCTCTATCCTTTGAAACATATCCGATGCCATGCTTCATGGCGTCTGCTTCATTCTTAATGCTTCTGCCTTCAACAAGCACCTCTCCCGATTCCGGCTTAGTTGCCCCAAACAAAATCTTTCCAAGAGTATGCATTCCACAATGTGAAAGTCCTCCGACTCCAAGTATCTCGCCCTTGTGAAGCTTCAGATTGAAATCCTTAAGCTTATCCTGATACTGTGCATTCTTTACCTCAAGGACAACCTCCTTGCCATATGTATCATCATAATCACTTCTGTAGTAATCGCCCTCAAGCTCACGGCCTATCATGCTGGTCTTGATTTTGTTTTCATCAAATTCGTCCTTATTAAAAGTAACTATGATTTTTCCATCTCTTAAAACAGTAAGCGCATCGCATTCGTTCATGATTTCATCAAGGTCATGGGAGATAAATATTACTGCTTTGTTTTCCTCCTTCATCTTCTTGCATATACCATAAATAATGTCACGCCCCATCTGGGAAAGTGCGGTTGTTGTTTCGTCCACAACAAGCACCTCAGGATTCTTTCTCATAACTCTTGCAATCTCTACAAGCTTTCTGTTCTGGAAATCAAGAGCTCCTGTAGGCATCGCTGCACTAATATGTCCGGCTCCTATACTGTCAAGAGCTTTTTGTGCTTCTTTAACCATTTGTCTTCTGCTGACAATTCCGGCCCTTCTGAACTGCTCACTTTCGCCAAGGAAAATGTTTTCCGCTACGCTTATACCCGGAACCGTTCCGCTTTCCTGAACAATCATTCCTATACCCTTATCCAAAGCGTATATCATATTTTCCGGTTTCCACGCCTCGCCCTTATAAAACATCTCACCGTTATCAGCATCCTGCATACCGGCAATGATTGACGTAACTGTTGATTTTCCTGAGCCATTTTCACCAATCAGTCCATGAATCTCTCCACGTCTAATAACTATATTTACGCGGTTTAGTGCAACTGTGGAGCCAAATCTCTTGCTAACCTCTTTGACCTCTATAATCACTTCTTTGCTCATAACGTCTTTCCTTTCTGTGTTTCTTTATACCTATATTATAAAACGCATTACGTCAGATACAATTCTTTAAATCGACTAAATATATTGCATTTCTTTAAAGTTAATGTTATTATAAATATATATAAATTAATTTATTTTAATCTATTCCAGCATTAGGAGGTTTTTATGGATATTCAGACATTAAGATTAAAAATATTTGAGATGAACGAAGACGAGACATTTTACAAGGAATACTACTACGCCCGCCAGCAGGAATACTCTCTTAAGCATTTTCTTGCAAACCTTGATATGAACTATGTATATAAGAGGCATCTTATTATCCCCGAGATAAAAAACACGATACCTCCGCAATTTGAAGACTCCTTCTTCTTTGACATGCACGATCCTCACAGCATTGTTGTTCAAAAGCACAATCGTTATTCACCGGCACTGCTTCACAAGCACACATATTTTGAATTGTTTTATATTTTCAGCGGAAGCTGCAAACAGCATATATCAAACAGGGACATAGAACTTCATACAGGTGATATATGTATCGTTCCTCCCGGTATAGAGCATTCCGTTACCATTAACGACGACAGCATCGGATTTAACATTATGATTAGGAAATCAACCCTGTTTAATATTTTCTCGAACTTTTTGCAAAACCAGAATATACTTTCATTTTTCTTCATGAATCATATATACGCAAGGAATGCCAATGATTATATCATTTTCCATACAAACAAGGACTATGAAATCCAGCGCGCATTTCTCTATATGTATCTTGAAGATATCAACAAGGAGATTTATCATAACCAGATGATAAGCCATACTCTTATGCTTGTTTTCGGACTGCTTATCAGGTATTATGAGAACTCTGTTGAGACGCCTGCCTTTGCCCACAAGACTGACGTACAGCGCTTTGCACTGCTGCAATTTATACAGGAAAACTATACAAGCGTCACTCTTGATGATATTGCCGCAAGATTTCATTATACCCCGGAGTACACGTCCAAGCTTATAAAAGAAACTACAGGCATGACATTTACTGACATACTGCAGCAGGTGCGTTTGGAAAAAGCACAGGATATGCTTGCCAATACCAACCTTTCTGTGGCTTCTATCAGTGAATCCGTAGGCTACAGCTCGCCTGTATACTTTATAAAGCTCTTTAAGAATTATACCGATATGACGCCATCCGCATACCGCAAGCTGCACAGCACCAAGATAAAAGCATAAGGCATTTATTTATTCATTTTACAAGCCTTCAAATACACTCATCGCCCCAATAAGCTTTATCGTCCGCACTTATTGGGGCGTTCATTTTTATCTTATACTCATACTCGCAATTTTCCAGTTGAATTTTAAAAATGGTTTTCTTAATTTAATTATTCTGCTCCATACATTCTCGTAAAAGTCCCACACAAAATCGCCTTTAGATATACATTCGCCTTTCCTTCTGACCTTTGTTACTATTCCGCATATCTGCTCCCGCTTTATCGGCCCCTCTTCAAAAAACTGGGCATCGCCAATAGTATAATATCCATTTTCGGTAATTTTACTTATCCTGTGCATAATGTATTTTCCGTTACTGCGTCTGAAAAGCACCATATCCCCGCGTTTCAGTTCTTCAGACGGTTTTTTTAAATAAACACTGTCACGATTATCTCTAAGAAATGGTGACATACTGTTATCTGATACAGGTAAATCAACTTCAATACCTTCTCTGGTCATATCAATTAATTCTGAAATATATTTTTCTTTATCTGCATGCCTCATATAAAACCCTGCCTTTCCGGTACATCGGTTCTTTAATAACCGGACCGTTATACTAATCAAAATCCATCAGCATCTTTCCTGACTCTGCCTCACTTGATTCCGAAACCTTTCCATCCATTATGCAGTACACTCTGTCGCACATACTAAGCACACTTGGTCTGTGTGTTGTTACAATACAGGTTCTTCCCGGACATTCTGTAATTATATTTTTTAACACCCTGCCCTCAGTAGTTACATCTAAAGCAGATGTCGCTTCATCTAAAAGCAGTATCGGTGCATCCAAAAGTAATGCTCTTGCAATTGCAAGTCTTTGTGCCTGTCCTTCCGAAAAGCCTCTGCCACGTTCTCCAAGTTTAGTATATATAGTATCCGGCAGCTTACTCACAAAATCCCACGCACAGGCAGTCTTTAACGCTTCTATTATCTCCTCATCAGTTGCATCTTCCTTAACAACTCTCATGTTTTCGGCTATTGTTCCTAAAAGCATGGTGTTTCCCTGCGGAACATAGGAAAATAAATGCCTTAACGACGCGTTCATGGCTACCTTTCTGCCATTCGACTTTATATATATTTCGCCCTCTGTAGGTCTTACAAGGCCTAAAATAAGGCGTATCATGGTTGTCTTTCCACCGCCTGACGGACCAATAAGACCTATTATCTCTCCTGACGACGCTTTAAAATCCGAATCAGCAATAATATTGTTATTGACCTTATAACAAAATGCCGCATTCTTCATCTCAATAGTAAAGCCTGACTTTATATCCTCGTCAAGCTCCCTGCTTTCTTCAATTCTTATTTCCTTAGGCAGTTCAACAAGCTCCCTTATTCTGTGTGCAGATATTGAACTGTTCAAAAAACCCGGTATTATCGAAATGACCTGATTAAATGAACTCGTAAGTCCACTTCTCTGCTGCAGGAACAATGTCATTGTTCCGTATGATATATCGTGATTCCACAGCCTGAACAGACAATATGCAAATGCCAGAAATTGAATCAGTGTTGCAACGGAGCCTGTAAAAATTCCTGACTTAATTGAAAACATATTGTACTTCAGACTTATATCCTTCCATTTTTTCTGCCACCAGCGAAGCCTGCCACTGTAGTACTCTGAAATATCAAATGATTTTATGGTATCAATATTGTAAAAGGTCTCTATTTCAAAGCTCATCATTTCACTGCTCATTTCGCGGACCTTTTTGCCATAATATCTCTGCCTGCTGATCAGCAGTCTTGAAGCTGCAAGTATAAATGGTGCACCCATAAAGGCAATTAAAGCCATTATTTTATCATAATGAAAAATCACTATGAATGTTGCTATAAAACGGTATATCGAAATAATTATCGTAGGAATCCAGTTTATTGCATTACCGCTTACTGTACTTACATCACTGTTAAAGCGGTTTATAATGTCTCCGTTGGAATACTTATTTATCTCCATCCAGTCGCTTTTAATAATCTTATCAAAAATATCTGCCTGTATATCGTTGTTAATATTTATATTAAGCTTTGTAGTGATTCTGCTGATAAGTGAGTTAAAAACCATTCCAAAAACCGCGCTTGCAACCATGAGTATAATCAAAAATACAAGCTTGTCAGTCTGATACCCCGTTATAATGTCTATAAGATATTTGCTGACAACACTGCTTACCAGTCCAAGTGAGGTAGTAAAAACGCCCAGCATCAGATAAAACAAAATGACCCACTTATACTTTACGCTGTAGCTCAGTATCCACTTCCAATCATCCAGGATTTCGCTAAAGGTTCCATCCTTCATGCGTTTAATCAGAATATCCAGTGATTCAAATGAACTGCTGTCAAATTGCTCTTCATTTTTGTTGTCTGTATCCACAGGCTTACCTCCCTTCACACTGCAAACGGTTTAATTATTTATTAAACAGCCATCCTCCTTCAGCCGGTTTAATGTACATTCCACAGCATTAACATCCGGCGTGGCATCCAGTCTGTATATATTAACATTTTCAAGCAGCAGCTCAAATATGCCAAACGCCTTATTCATAAAAGCCTTGCTCCATGAATTTACCGTAATCTGGCTCATAAGAAATGCAATTGCATCCTTTGGCTTTGCTCTCCTGATTTTATTTTCCTTCGCCTGTCCGAGTAATATTACAGCCCTTAACGGATACGCCTCATTCAGGAAAATATTTGATGAGCCTGCCACAGGAAGCCCATAACCTAATATCTTATCTTCCTTTAGGCCAAATGCCGTTCTGTCTCCGTTAATAATCCGCGCTCCCTGATGCTTTATCCATAAATCAGCCTGTGTACTCTTGCCAATTCCCGAGCGTCCGCTAAAAACAATTCCGGCACCTTCGCAGCTTATAAATGACGAATGTAATATCAGCCTGCTGCCCCTTATAAGCAGGCGTTCTATCTTTACAGCATTAAAGCAGCCAAACGCAGTTGCAAAATAATGAGCCGCCTGCTGCCTGTAAACTATTTTAATATTCCCCTCTTCATTTATATCAAGTCTCTGATATGCATCCGGCTCCCTCATTGATACCGGCGGCAGTCCGGCATAAGGTATCGCAAAATACTGACACACTCCATAGCTGTCCGAAAAAATCTGGTGCATTTCATCCTGATACACAAGCTTTTGATTTTCGCTTTTTTTCGGCAGTTCTTCCACACATTCAAATTCACATATGACCGCATCCTGTACAGGAGTCGATTTAAATTCTGAAAAAGCCGGCTCTACATAAAGTGGAGTCGGCGTGACAATACATATATTCACATCAGCTATGGTAAACCACGCACGATATTTTATAAAATCCCCATTCATCTTTTATCCTCCATTACATGTCAGTCTGCCTGACATCAGCTTTTAATACACCTTTTTCGAGTAATATATTAAGCCTTTCATGGAATTTTTCTTTAATTACAGCACAAGTGTATTCTGAAACTTTATCGTAGCTTCCTGTCTCATTAAACACGGTTGCAGGACAGGCGTTACATAACACCTGATACTCACATTTTATACATTCCTCAGGATAGCAGGTCTCAGCAGCCTTAAGCTTAAGCTCCTCCCACGCCTCGTGCAGCGTCTTGTTTTTGAGACTGACTGATATTCCGCTGTTTGTTACACAAGGAAGCATTCTTCCGTCATAGGTTATTGCCATGGAGTTTCTCCCACCGCCACAGTTACTTCTGCTGCAGCCGTCCCCCGAATGAAAGCCTCCACAAGCGTTGATTCTTCCACTGTTTGCGTTATCAAACAATTCAAGCTGCTTTATACTTCTTTGAATCAGCCCCTTTTCCCCGATTTGAAGCCTTTCCATAAGCAAATCAGCTCTTGCTGCTTCAACCGGCGATAATCTGTCGCTTATACTATGTATTCCATATCTGCCGGCCGGAAATATATAAGATGTATTGTGTAAATCCAATCCTCTTGCCTTCGCAAAATTATACATCTCAGGAATATCATCAACATTTTCAGGTACACATGTTCCGTTTAAATAAACATTATGCCCGTTTGCCAACAGGCTGTCTACGGCCCTTGATACTCTGGTAAAGCCATCCTTACATCCACAGAGTGTTTCATAAGTTTTATCCGAAGCTCCATAGAGAGATATATTTATTTTTGCAGGGCGGTTTTCATTAAGCCACACAATACGCCTGTCATCCAGAAGCGTGCCGTTTGTGTTTAATGAAATCACAAACCCCATACCCAAAAGCTTTTCTATCAATTCTTCAGCATGAGGATAGAGAAATGTCTCACCACCTGTTACGACGACAACAAGCGTGCCCTCCTTTTTAGCCTGTTCTGCAACAGAAAGCCAGAAATCCAACGGTTTGTAATTATCAGGTGAGTTCATACCCTGTCTGTGTATATAACACATACGGCAATTCATGTTGCAGTTTGACGTAAGCTCAAAGGTTGCATTTAATGGTATCTGTTTTTGTGCCGCCTCCATGTTCAGTCTCTCTAATACTTTATTCATAGGCTTCACCCTTTTCACATCATATTATGATGCCGAGTTGTAAACCAATGAACCATTGACAATCGCATATTGTCCTTCCTGCGTAGGATCGCCTTCATAAATAACAAGCGGTCCCTGATTGTCCGGACATGGATCAAAGAAATTGGCTCTAACGCCGTCATCCATTACAACAGCCATTCCGGTAACAACATGTCCGACACTGTAGCAGTTAGAACCGACAGTACCTGTTCTGTCTTCTACAAACGGTGCATTTGATTCAGCTATACCGATTGCTCCATTTTCATATTCTCCGAGCCAGTTCTTATCGCCGTATACAGTCCATGTGTGCGGAAGATTATAACGTCCATTATTCTGCGCATCATAGCAGTCCTCACAGACAACTCCGGTATCACCAGGTCCCATGTTACATGCTCCTGCAATTGCCTGGTTCAACTGAAACTCTTCGCAATCCACTGTCATTGCTACATACTTCTTTTTTCCCATAAGATTTCCTCCTTTTATTCTCCTGCAATATTTCAGGCTATAGCCTTGCAGAGAATTACCTTTATATATAAATATTATCACTCTATATCATGAGTTAAAATATTTATATTTGTTCACTAAATATAAAATATAATAATCAAAATATTATATTTATTTATATTTTATATA
>JAFRXK010000066.1 GCA_017442865.1 Lachnospiraceae bacterium
CACAGAGGGAACAAACAATAAAATAAAGGTGATAAAAAGGAACGCTTACGGCTTTCGAAATTTCAAAAATTTTAGGAACAGGATACTTCTTGCCTCAAGGAAAGCTTAAAAAGCACATTTATGGACCTGAGTCCACAAATGTGCTTTAAAAATTGGGTTACCCCCACTCTTGACAAAGAGCCGTAAAAGAGCCTGCCGGGTTGCGGTCAGGCTCTTTCCTTGCTATGTAATTATAATATAATTATTCTTCCTCGATAGCAGATACAGGACAAGCGTCGAAGCATGTTCCGCAAGAAATGCATGTATCAGCATCAATTACGTACTGGCTGTCGCCCTCTGATATAGCAGATACAGGACACTCACCTGCACATGTTCCACAAGAAATACAACTGTCTGAAATTACGTATGCCATAATATAGACCCTCCTTACATGAAAAAATCTCTAGATAAATGAATATCTGTGTTACAGGCATTATTGTAATATAATAAAAAATAAATTTCAAGATAAAATTTATTAAATAAATATTTTTGTCAGAAATATTTATGTAATAGAGTTTAATTTATATAACAATAGTTATATAAGACTAACCACAAGACTGTCACCAGAAATAAATCAGGAGACATTTAATGATTTATACCGGCGTTTTGCAGGCGGGAGCATTAAGTAAAAAAACAGGCAGAGTAATTAAAGCTCTGCCTGCTATGATGATATGTGTTAAAACACATGATTATCTCTTGATATAAATTGCATTTCTTCCCACAACGTAAACAGTACCATCGTTTATAAATACTGCGTATGCATCCTCAGGAACGTATGATGAGGAGATAACATGATTGCCTTTGAAGGCGTAAAGCATATCGTCAACTGTCCATATGATACCATCTTCGTTGCGGACTGCATTGTACTGTCCTTTTATTGCAACGAGCCTTCCGTCTGAAAGATTACCCTTTTCGTCTGACTTATATGAATAAGTCTTTCTTGAACTGTCGTCTGTCAGCAGAAATTCTGCATCATCTGAAACAGGTTTTAACACAAGGCTTCTTGCAAGGTCTACGGTTGCCATAACAGCGGTATTCCTGTCAGGAGTTACATAATATTCATCAATGCCTTTTTCAGCGATAAGTTTGAACATTCCCGGATAATCAAGCTCACCCGGACGATAGATAAGCTTAGCGGTGCATTCGCCGGCAGGAATCTTTTCAAGCTCTGTCATGGTGTCGAAAGGATCGGCAGGGTCTATCATGTAGACCTTTTCGCCTCTCTTATAGAACCATGAGAAGAACGGATGGAAGTTTGATGTGTCATGGCGTGAGTACGGCTGTCCCGGTTTTGTTGTCTTAAGCTCTGAATAATCTGCGGCAACAATAAGTCTGTCATTAGCGTCTATGGCAAGGGCTGAAGGCATAAAGTGTATGTCGTATACCGGAACCACAACGCCGTCCCTGACATTATATTTATAAATGCGTTTGTGGATTTTGTCGCACCAGTACATATTGCCCTTTGAGTCAAAGGTAACGCCCTGGGCAAAGGTAAAGCCGTCGGCGACTATTTCGTAAACAGGTTCATTTTCGGAGTCCCCGGTTTCTTCATAGTATTCATTGTCATCCTCAACTAATAAATCATCCACATATTCATCCATATCAAGCATATCAAAGCCGCTCCAGAAATCATCCTCCGAATAAGGTCTTAAACAGCCTATTGCAAGTCTTGCATATTCAGGTGATTTTGCATAAAAGCCCGTGGTCTCATCCTTTAAGGTAATTGTAAATACATACTGCATCTGCGCCTTGTTGTGAAGATTTAAAAATTCTATATTGGTGCTGTTCCAAAGGCGGATGCCTGTCTCGTAAGGACGGTCAACGGCAACGACCCTGAACAGATAGAAGTTTCCAAATAAAATATTCTCGCAGGATACAAGCTCTAAAGGAAGGCACTCAATTCCTTCACCCTTCTCCTCTTCGGTCTGAAGCGCATAGAAGCTCCAGTTCTTAACATTGTGCAGCTTCATCTCAATTCTGACATGGTGCTCGAGGGATATCGCATACATCGTACCCTTTGTCTGTGTGTTGGTAATTGCAATGCCTGCCTCGGCGTAAGGGCTGGCGCTCCAGATATCCTTAAACACGCCGCCGCCACCTTCGGTAATCCACAGGCTGGAATATTCATAGTCCCAGAGTCGGTCAGGATTGTAATCAGCGGTGCGGCTTGCGTTGTAGAGGTAGGCGTAGGCGTTTCTGCCGTCACGGAACATAAGACCGTGTCCGCCCACAAACTTCACATCATTCATGTACGAGGTCTCGTCAGCCATCCATTTGATGCCTGCAGCTCTCGGGTTCTTGCCCGCAGTGTCAATGCCTATACCATTTATATAGCAGAAGCCGCCCTTTGCAGTCTCAATCAGTGCTTTCGGAGTGCCAAAGCCTGCAAAGGCAGGTGTGTCGTCTTCAATTACAATCTGTGTTGTAATCGGGCTGATGCCAAACAGGGTAATATCCTTTTTCAGAGTAATTGTGTCGGTTATCTTGTAAATGCCCTGCGGGAAATACAGCACGCTTTCATGCTCTACGGCGTCCCTGAGCGCTTCTGTGTCATCGGTAATTCCGTCGCCCTTTGCGCCGTAATCGGCAACAGACGCCCAGCTCTCCATAGGGGGCACAGGAGGTATATCGCCTGCAGGAAGCGGCGGAAGAACGCTTACCGGATTGAGTATAAGCATCTCGTCATGGTCAGGCTCTTCATCATCATAAAGAGTATAACCATAAGAATACTCTTCAACCTCATAAATATCACTGTTGATAATCGTGCATACATCCTGTCCGAGGTTGACATCCGATATAATCTGTGATTCAGGGTCGGAATATACGGACTGAATAATCTTTGATTTGTAATAGCTTTCTGCGCCTGCCGGCGTAAAGCCTACAATGTCAAACTCAACCTTGTCCGAAGCTGAATCGCCTGATGCCTCGTCCTCTGCTTCAAAATCACGCACGCCCTTTTTCCTTAATAAAATCGGCACGTCGCTGCAGTACAGCCTTTTAATATTTGTCTGCTGGATAACACTTTCCGGCTGGCAGAAGGTTATAGCCTCGTCGGAAATATTCTCGAAAATACAGTCCTCAAGATAAAGCTTTTCCCAGCTTCCCGGCAGATAAAGGTCAAATGCCTTCGGAGTGTTTTTAATATGAAGTCTGAAGCCTGTAAAGCCTGTCATGCCACTTAAAACTGCGCAGACTGCCTGTCCGTCAAATACACTGTCAAGCAGTGCAAACGGCCAGCCCGGTGAGGTCATTCGGCAGACAATACCATAGGAACCGCCGACAAAGGTCAGATCCTCCATTTCATTTCCAACGTCAAAAATACCGGCAATGCCATCGCCTATTTCAAAATGACAGTGGCTGATAAAGCCATGCTGCGCAAAATGCGCGCGGATGCATATTGCGGCAGGATTGCCGTCTTCAACCATAAAATCAATATTGCTTATCGCACTGTAAAATGTAGCAGCGTTTGCATCCTTTGGATTGTCGGCAGCAGTATCCCTGTCGCCTATAAACCGGAACATATATCTTGCGCCCGGATAACCCTGCATAAACACAGCGGCAGGATTATCGCTGTGAGGAACGCTCTCAAGCTGATTAAACGTTTCTTTCGGCAAAATAAATACGGGGCGTTTTTTTCCATAGCCTATAAGTCTTACAGACGGTGGAATAAGAATGGTGTTTTTAATTCTGTATTCACCCTCGGGAATGTAGAGCACCCCGTAGCTCTGCTCTTTTATGAGAGTGTCAATTGCATCCTGAAGCACGCCGCTTACATCATCTTTTGCCTGTGAAAGTTCGGGAAAGCTTTCAGGTGTAAAAAAGATTCCCATAGGGTCACTGAATTTTTTTTGATATACGGAAGTCTTTGCGTAATACATAATCTTCTCCTCTTAGTATAAAAAAATTGTGTTAATCTGCCACTATGATGCATCATACATATTACATTAATTTGTGTACCAGGCATCATTATAATATTATTATAAAACAGAAGTTAAATGATTGCTACACATAAAAAAATAAACCGTTTTAAATTTATAAGTTATATCATTTTACTAGGATTTTGCTTTTCAAATTATAAAAAAAGATGTATAATAAAATATCATTTAAGAAAGTCTTACTAAGAAAGACTTATGGTTAGTGTTGGGGACACAGTTGATGTTTCTGGAGTTTTGCTTTGAAAGGGGGCTATTGAAAAAACAATAATTCTTTGCTTTATATTATTTTTTAGGAGGGTATTTTATGAAGGTTGACAACAGAAAATTTTTTAAGTCGTTTGTTGCATTTTTATTGGCATTTCTGATGATTGCTGTACAGATGGGACCGGCTGGTGGTGCTAAGATTGTAAGAGCAGAAGGCAGTGAGCCTGTAGTTTACAGTGAAGATGATTTAGAGCCTGGAATAACAATTAATTTTGGTGATAAGATATTGTTGGATAAACCATTAAAGTTTCAGTGGGAAGAGTATGGCTGGAAAAACACAGATACAGTTCCTGCAGGTACTGAAATTACAATAGATATGAACACAGGCTATGATAGATTCTGGAATCCATACATTATATCATACAATGGAGTTACAAGAACAATTTCTATAAGCAGATCCGGAGCAACTGATTCATATTCTTTGAACAAAATTATTATACAGAATGTAAATAAGACTGATGAACAGGTGGAAATATCCAGCTATAAAATGCTGACAGCATTATCCGGCCGTGTAGAAGGCTTTGGAAAATATGATATTCTTGTTGGTGCTGAAAATCCGGCATCCTTTGTATATTTTGATTACAGTATTTATGATTATCAAAAGAATGATAGAATTATTCAGGTCGGGGACGGAACACCATTTACGGCAAACGGAATAGATGCGAACGGAAACTTTATAAACCAGGCAGGAGATATTGTGTTTAGTTCATCAGGAAATAACGCATGGAGAGTTATTGATGAATATTCAGACGGAAACAATCAGGTATACGTTGTAGAGCCTTATAATTTTGAAGCATATGTAAATGTAAATGTTGAAGAAGGCATAGAAGTAACAGGTGTAACAGATGGAAAAGCACCGGTATTCGGCAAGATATGCGCTAAATCAAAGGATATATTTGCAGTTTTTAATAAAGGGGATTATTCTACAGTTCTTAATATGCCAAAGGATGAGGATGGCTATTACAATTATCAGCTTGCAAATATTGTTAACGACATAAACATTGAGAATAGAAAGGTTCTTTATACAAAATATGATCTTAAGGATTGCCGTGTCGGTGATATATATATGCCTGTAGACACATACCATATTGCAAGGGATGAGGAGACGCCTTGGTTCGACCAGTTTATGGTAAAAAATATATGGTTTACATATGAATCAGATCAGGAAGATTACGGTACAGGATATAGAGGGGTGAATGAAGCAACCGGTTTTTATGGTGATTTGACAATTTATCCTGGCGGTAAAATGTCTTTTTCTGAGGATTATGGCAGCGATGGAGTATATACATACACATCAGAGCCTATGGTTGACGAAAATACGCATGGCAATTCATGGGTTGTTGTTGAGGCTTATGACAGCAGAGGCGATGGTTCTGTGTTCATTAGACTGCAGGGTTATTATCACAACTTCTATACCCGTCACGAGGCAGTAGCTCCGACATGTACACAAGCAGGTACGGTTGAATACTGGACTGATATTAATGGTGATAAGTTTGCTGATGATGTTGGAAAGACACCTATTGATGATATTACAGACCCTGCTACAGGACATGCATATAACGTAACAGGCTGGAATTGGACGCAGACAGCAGACGGATATAGCGCAAAGGCAACCATTGAGTGTGACAGGTGCCATGATATTAAGGTATATGACGCTGAGGTAAGC
>JAFRXK010000067.1 GCA_017442865.1 Lachnospiraceae bacterium
ACGCTTACGGCTTTCGAAATTTCAAAAATTTTAGGAACAGGATACTTCTTGCCTCAAGGAAAGCTTAAAAAGCACATTTATGGACCTGAGTCCACAAATGCGCTTTAAAAATTGGGTTACCCCCACTCTTGACAAAGAGCCTAAAAGATGCATGTCAGCCATGCACCTTATCATTATAACTGATATATATTTATATCATATGTGCAAAGCTGCCGCAGGCAGCTTTGCACAATTAATCATTCTTTTTGATTATTGCTTATTAAGCTTTACTTCAGATGTAAAGCAGTCTCTTATCGCATCAAGCAGCAGCTTATTCTCAAAAGACTCTCCTGCCTTTGACCATTTCTCCTTTATAGTTTCAAATGAGTCATTTTCAATATCGGTTCTTAAATCCTTCTGGTTGTAAAGACCCCAGTTGCCGTATGATTCCACCACCTTATATGTCCATGTTGTCCAGTTAATCTCATTGCCGGTAAGAAGCGCAAGGCCCTCCTTCCATGCGTCCGGATTGTTCATGTAGCAGAACTCTCCCATGTAGCTTGGCACGTCATAATTTGCTGCCTTAATTGCATCAATTTTCTTCTTCATGTTGCTTATCTGACCGCCACCTTTGTTGTCATAGTCATCATATAAATAATTGTGATATTCGTACATGACATTTGTCCATCCGTACTGTGAAGGATCAGGAAGGTCTACAGGATCCCATGTTGCCTCCATAATAATCACATGGTCAGGGTCAATCGCACGAATTCTCTGATATGCCTTATCATATATATCCCAAAGCACCGCATGAAGTGTCTCGTCAGGGAAAATTGTATTATAGCGGTATGTACAGTATGGTTCGTTTAATAAATCGTATCCGGCTACCGCAGGGTTACCCTTGTAATGTTCGGCAATCTTTTCCCACAGCTTGTAGAAAAGCTCCTGATTATCCTTCGCTGTTTTTCCGAAGAAAAACTTTGACTCCATCTGCTTGTAGCTTCCGCCGTCCTTTCCTGAATGATCCGAACCATTCTGTGAACCGTAGGCTCCGTGCATGTCTATGATTACATAAATACCTCTGTCAGATGCCTGCTTAACAAACCAGTCAAGCTTTTCAAATGCGTTCTCGCGCATATTTCCCTCATCATCAGTAAAGTTCATGTACCAGAGCGGAACTCTTATGCAGTTGATGCCAAGGCTTTTACAGTTATCAAAATCCTTTTCTGTCCAGAAATTGTCTTCATAGCATTTTATAAGCTCTTCCGTCTTTTCATCTCCGAATCTGTCTTTGAGTTTTGCAATCATGGTTGTCTGGTCAACAACGTATGTAGTTGCAAGCGTCGTACACATCCAGAATTCCTGAACAAACCATCCTCCGCTATTTGTACCTCTAAGGAGCACTGCCTCACCCTCACCGGACTTTTTGCAAAGATATTTTCCCGATGCCTTCAGAAAATCACTTTCCGAAAGACCTGCATTTTTCTGACTGCCACCCGAAACGCTACAGCCTGCACATCCGATAACCATGCATACAACAGCCAAAACACTTATGATTCTTTTAAACACGACCCTACCTCCGTTAATATCCAAATCTTTATATCATCAAAAAATATACACTTATAATGCAGATATGCTTTACTTCGTATCGCATGTTCCCTGTAAACATATAATTATGATGACGTTTATATTTCTATAAAAATGGTATCACTAAATTCGCTTCATGTCAATAAAACGTTTTTATCTGATATTTTTTTTCAGGCAGCTGTCAATATAAAATGATTAATTAAATCTACTATAAAGCAGCTGCCCGAAATATCTCAAATCTTCTCCCTTTTATCTGTCATGCATAGCGCCTGACAGTCAGCAAAATGATAATCAGCAAAACAATATCTCTTTTGCCATGCAGCGTAAAGCTGCCGCAAATTACAATTGAATATTTAGCTGTTTACTGCATTATAAACTGCATTAAAGCTTGTATAATATGCTCCGCCCACTCTGTTCTGTGAAGCAGTCTCTGTATAGTAATATGTCTGCAGGTTGTTGTTTGCATCGTAATATGTAATATACATTCTTGCTGCAATATTGCTTCCGTAGCTCTTTGCACCGATGCCTACAACTACTGCCGAATAAAGGCTGTAGCCGTTGTAATCCGTGTAAGTATTTACTGCCGGACATACTGCCATGCCTGATGCAACATTTGCCGCATTTACATCCTTAACAAGCATGTTTGTATCAGAAAGTCTCTTTGCAAGTGAAAGCACGAAGCCATAGCCTACGCCCTTGTCAGCTGCCGAATCAGGCTTAAGGCTGTTGTTTGCGCTATTTAATGCCTGAATACTGTTTACAATATTATTGCTAATTCTTGCAATGAATCTTACGCCGGCTGTATGGTCTGCATCTGCTGCCCTGTACTGCGCACCGATTAAATCAAAGCCTGAAACGCTTGATGCAGCTGCTGTAGAATCTGATGAGTCTCTTGATACATTTCCAATCTTAAGCCAGCCTGCGTACAATGTTGTGTCCGCGCTTACTGTTGCATTTAAGTTGTAAGCCTTTGCTGCCGTATTTGCATTTACACTGTTTACATTGCCTATGTTCTCTGTGAACCAGCCAAGGAATATATATCCGTCTCTTGCAGGAGCAGCAGGAACAGTTGCGCTTAAGCTGCTGCCTATTGCTGCTGTACTGCTTGAATATGTGCTTCCATTGCTCATATATGTTACACTTGCTGTCGTAGGCTCTACAACTACAGGACCTGCATATACTACCTCGATGTAGTCAATGTTTGCCCATGTGTTGATATCATTGATTGTTCCTGAAATCCAGATTGTATTTGTACCGGCATTAAGCTCGACCTCAACAGTCTTTGAATGCATTACATTCCAGCTGCCATCACCTAATCTAGGAAGGCTGATCTGCTGGTTTGCGCCGCCGTTGACCTTCATAAGGATTGTCTTGTCATCATCGCCATTGTATGCAATCTTAACAGTATATCTGCCTGCCTGAGCAGCATTTACGTTGTTAAAGTTTACATACTTGATATTTGACCAGTCTGCCGCAACGTTTGCAAGTGTTGTTGATGAGTTCATGCCGCCTGCGCCGTAGCCGCCTGAGAAGAAGCTCTGAGCCTCTCTTATGCCGCCATAAATCGTGTAGTCCTCGGCCTCATAGATAACTCCATCCTCTGAATCAACTCTTGAACTATCCTTTATAACTTCAATATAATCGATATTCGCCCATGTGTTAATGTTGTTGATTGTACCTGATACCCAGATTGTATTTGAACCCTGGTTTAAGTCAATGTCAATCTCTGCGGTATACATCACATTCCATGTTCCGTCGCCCTGTCTCGGAAGGCTTACCTGAATGTTCTCTCCACCGTTAACCTTTACAAGAATAGTCTTGTCGTCGTCGCCATTGTAAGCGATTCGTAATGTGTGCTTTCCGGTGTAATCTGCGTTTATGTTTGTAAACTGTACGCTCTTGATATTTGACCAGTCTGCCGCAACATTTGCAAGTGCTGTTGACGAATTCATGCTTCCTGCAGCGTAGCCGCCTGAATAGAAGCTCTGAGCCTCTGTTGCTCCGCCGCCTGTAATCGTATAATTCTCAGCCTCGTATCTTGTACCTTTTTCAGGAAGATTTACTGCTGATGTGAAATAACTCCTTACAGCATTTACAAGTGATGAATTAGCTGATGAAGAACCTGCATTTGACCACTTTCTGTATATCTCATTGTATGAATCAGTTTCAACATTCACGCTTTCAACATCCTGATTAAAAAGTCCCCAGTTGCCATATTCAGAAACTACCTTGTAGGTCCAGGTCGTCCAGTTAATGTTGTTGTCGTTTAAAAGCTTTAAGCCCTGCTGCCATGCGCTTGTATTGTTCATATAACAGAACTCACCCATGTAGCTAGGAACATCATAGTTTGCAGTCTTGATAGCATTTATCTTCTTCTGCATATTTGAAACCTGTCCGCCGTTTGCATTATCATAATCATCATATAAGTAGTTATGGTACTCATACATAATGTTTGTCCAGCCATACTGTGACGGATTCGGAAGGTCAACAGGGTCCCATGTTGCCTCCATGATAATCACATGGTCAGGGTCCTTTGCACGAATCCTGTCATATGCATTGTCGTAAATGCCCCATAATAATTCGTGAAGATAGCTGTCTGTATATTCTGTATTGTAACGATATGTACAATAAGGCTCGTTTAAAAGGTCATAGCCGGCTACTGCAGGGTTTCCTGCATAATGCTCAGCAATCTTCTCCCAAAGTGTGTAATAAAGCTGCTGGTTGGCTGCTGCATTGCTTCCAAAGAAGAACTGTGAAGCGCCCTGCTTATTGTTTCCGCCGTCGATACCTGAATGGTCTGAACCATTCTGTGAACCCGGAGCACCGTGCATGTCAATAATAACATACATGCCTCTCTGTGCTGCCTGATTTACGAACCAGTCGATTTTATCGAATGTATTCGGAAGGAGGTTTCCGTTTGCATCTACGAGATTTCTATACCAGATAGGGAGTCTGATACAGTTCATTCCGAGTGATGCACAGTTATTAAAATCGTTTTCAGTCCAATAACTGTCTTCATATAACTTGATCAAAGTATTAGCGGCTGTTGCGCCGAATCTGCTTGTAAGTGTGTTGATAATGCCCATCTGGTCATTCACATTTGTACTGTTGTTCGTAGGGCACATCCAAAATTCCTGTACAAAAAGTCCGCCTGCATTTGTACCCCTCAAAAAAACAGGATCTCCATTGCCGTAATCATTATAAAGGTACTTTCCCGAAGCCTTTATAAAATCACTCTGTGTAATAGCATCTGCTGCCTTTGCGACCTTTGCCGAATTGGTGAAAATGCCGCTAAAAAGACCCATAACCATACATAAAACCATTAAAATGCTGATACTTTTCCTTTTCATATCTTCTTCCTTTCTGCAAAATTGCTTAAAAAAACTTATAACACCTGTAAGGTATCATTTTTATTCACAAATGTCAATAATGCAATTTAACTAATCTTTAAAAAAGTTTCTGGGCGGGGAGCAAAATTGCTCCCCGCCCAGAAATATTTTAACTATTATTATAACTTTATTGATTTAGTGTAAGCTATTGTGTGGATTCTGAAGATTCTTCTATCGAAAGCTCGTCTGCCGTTTTACCAAAATATGTGCTTACAGTTGCATCTATCGTATAGATTTTGTTTTCGTCATCTATGCGGGCATAATACTTACTGTTAATATTCTTGTCACCTACCGTAAGCTTATGCTTAACGCCGTCCTTTGTTTCAAAAGCGATTGTCTTATACGGCTTTTCAAGGCCATACTCCGCATATCCGTCCTTTGATGCCTCCAGCACTCTTTCCGACTTAAACCCTGCAAGTATTGAGAGCATACTTTTTATCGTATCCTGGTCAAGCTTTACATCAGGATTTGCATCATAATGCCACTCGCCGCTAACCAGCGAATATCCATAAACCTCTTCTTCAACATTATATGAAAATGCAGTAACATCCTCAGCAGACATACCATCATATAATGCTATTGATTTATCTTCTTCCTCTTTTTCGAAATTAATGTGAGAAACCGCCACATAACCGGCTATACATAAAAGCATAACCGCAACTAATACTAACAATGTTTTAATCTTTTTCTTTCCCATAATAAGACTCCAATCCTGCCCTCATTATGCTTCCGGCAGCATAAATTATTTCTTACGTCTTATATACCAGACAACCGCACCTGTAATTACCAGCAGCAGCGGAATGATATACTGTGTAACAGCCTTAATAATTCCTGCCTTAAAGTTATCAACCATAATCTGCTCAGGCTCAAGGCTTTTAACCGGAATTGATACAGAGCTTTCATTTCCCACAGTAAGTGCAAGGGCATTTGCAAAAAGCTCTGAATTTGCCCCGCTTACATATGCATCAATACTCGGGTCAAGCATAAACGCTGAAGTAAAATATATAAGCTTTGATGAATTTGCGCTGTTGGTAACTCCTACAGCAATATCAAAAGGTCCATTTATATCGTCAGGAACCTGTGTCATTGTGCCTGAGCCTGCATCCACCTTTGAAAATGAATCATCTGATGTGCTTAAAATTGCTGTTACATTCAAATCCTCCGGCTTATTATCAAGCGTCTTTATTCCGCTGGAATAAGGTGCAAGAATATATCTGCCGTTTGTAAATAAGCTGCCTGCAATATCCGTACTGTTTACCTTCGGAAGCAGATACATTTGGTTTGAATAATAATTTGATGAGCTGTTCTCAATAATAATACCTTTAACAGGCTCAATTCCAAACTCGGCAATTACTGATGTAAGGTTTGGCAGCTTTCCCTTTATATCAGGCTGACTCTCACCATTGTAAATTGTAAGTATTACAAGCTTTCCGCCGTTTGCAATATATTCCTTAAGCATGCTGCTTTCGTCTGCTGAAATATCCGAAAGCGGGGCGTTAATGATAACCGCTGCGCAATCCTCGGGTATTTTACCGTCTGCAATAAGTGATAGTGTTTTTAATTCAATGTTCTCTTTGTCAACGAATTCTTTTACACCTATATCTGCAAGTGCTGTCTCGCCGTGTCCTGTAAGCTCATATGCCACAGGAAGGCTCTCCGCCGAAACATATGCAAGCGCGCTTGTTATTCTGCCCTCACCATCAAAGCCTGTTACTGTGGTTGTAGGCTGTCCGGTCTGCTGTGAAACGCTTGTATCCACCTCGAACATTTCAGAATAATTTATAACCTTGCTCTTGTCACCGCTCACAACAATTACACTATTCTGGCTGAGCGAGCTGTCAGTGTATTCTGATGCAAATGTAGGATATGCCACAGGATCGATTTTCTCTACCTTTATATGCTTTGAAGTACCCTCATACTGGCTTAAAAGGCCTTCAATATATACATTTTCCGCACCATTCTCAACAAGATAGTAAAGCGTAACGTCATCCTTTACCCTGTCAGCAATCTCAATTGATTTTTCACTGAGAGTAAAATAATTATTTTTTGAAATGTCAAGCTCCGTATATGAAGCCGGAAGCCTGTGTACTATTAAATTAATCGCCGCAACGATTGCAATCACGATAAGTGTCACAATAATACTGTACGCACCGTTCTTTACAAGCTTGCTCTTTTCTCCCCTGCTCTTTTTTGCAGAAGCACTTGTCTTTTCTTTTTTTGCAGCAAGCTGCTCTTCATAGCTTAATTTACTCATAACACACCTCCTAGCTCCAGCGTCTCTTCTGCAGCATCTGAACAGTCAGAGTAAAGCAGATTACGATTATGGAAATGTAATAAATTAATGCCTTTATATCAAATATACCGTTAAGGAAATTTGCAAATCCGCTGGTAATATCAAATGCATTCAACAGATACGAAATGCTTCCCTCCAGCTTTACAGGCTTTAACATATAAATTATCAGGAGCGCTGTCTCAGCAATAATTCCAACTATGCCCGCTATATATGCGTTTGATGTCATATAATATATTATCGCCACAATGGCTATTATCACAATGGTGTAGCCTATAACCGAGCTTATTGCCGTCTTTGGAATAAATGAGGCAAGTGTCTGCTCCATATACATGAAGAAGAACACAACAAGCGAAATAAATGCCGCAATAACAACGCTGTCCGTAAGCGATGAAATAAACATTCCTATTGCAATAAACGCACAGCCGATAAGGAAATATGCAAGTATGCTGCTGTAGGTCATCTTATAAGGTATGCTGCCGAAGCGTCCCATTATAAGCGGGTATACGCAGTAAAGCAGCACCGGTATTGCAAATACGGTTACAACTGCAAGATATTTACCCAAAACAATCCTTGTAATTGTTACCGGCGATGTGAGCAAAAGCTGGTCTGTTTTCTGCTTTTTCTCGTCAGCAATCATTCTCATGGTTACAAGCGGTATCGTAAACATAAATAAAAAGCTTATGTATGAAAGAGTATATCCGAAATACGGGGAACCCCCCTGAATATTTATATTATTAAAGTATATTCCGGCAAAAAGAAGATTGACCGCCATGAATACATATCCGAACATGGAAGTCATGTATGATTTTAATTCACGCTTATATATGGCAAACATTATTCTTCTTCCTCCTCTATATTGTCCTCGACTGAATCCCTCTGCGTAAGCTCAAGGAATACATCCTCTAACGACATCTTCTTAAACTGAAGCTTCATAATAGGACAGTTATTCTTTGCACAGGCGTAAAAAATGCTTTCCCTTAAGTCTTCTCCCGCCTCAGGCTTGATTGTAACATCCAGCGCATCCTTAAGCTCTGAAATCCTGTAGCTGACTTCCTTTATGCCCTCAATATCATACAATGCGCTCTTTAACTGCTCCGGTGTGCATGCAACCGTCACTTCAAGCACATTGTCGCCCGCAAACTCGCGGCTTAAATTATCAGGAGTATCACAGGCAACCAGCTTTCCCTTTGAAATAATAAGTATATGGTCGCATACTGCGCTGATTTCCTGCATAATATGCGAGCTGAGTATAATGGTATGATTCTTTGAAAGCTTTCTTATAAGGTCCCTGATTTCAATAATCTGCTTAGGGTCAAGACCTACCGTAGGCTCGTCCAGTATAAGCACCTCAGGATATCCGACAATCGCCTGCGCTATGCCTACTCTCTGTCTGTAGCCCTTTGAAAGATTCTTAATCAGTCTGTCCTGAACGTTCGATATCTTTGTAAGCTCCATAATATCCTGTACCATCTTTTTTTTCTCTGATTTTTTTACCTGCTTTAAATCTGCCGCAAAATTCAGATATTCCTTTACTGTCATCTCAGGATAAAGCGGCGGTATTTCAGGAAGATATCCTATGCTTTTTTTTGCCTTCTCCGGCTCCTCAAATATGTCGTGTCCGTCAATCACTACCGTTCCCTCTGACGAGGAAAGATATCCGGTAATAATATTCATGGTCGTACTTTTTCCTGCACCATTAGGTCCCAGGAAGCCATAAACCTGTCCCTTTTCAACGGTAAAGCTTAAGTTGTCGACAGCAACATTGTCGCCATACCTTTTAACCAAATTTTTTACTTCAATCAAAACAAAGCCTCCCTTAACACATATTAAGTAACTATCCGGACACGCAGGATGCATGTACGAATAGTTACTATAAATATAAATCTATATAAGCATTATTTTATGTTTAAATTGTGAAAACTGCGTGAACGCTACTCCTCTTGCGTATCATCTGATTTTCTTCCATATGAACCATATCTTCCGTACTTGCCGTACTTAGAATACTTGCCATATTTACTGTAGCCATATTTATAACTTCCATACTTATATCCAGATGCAATATCACTGAGCTCATTCTTCTTGCAGTTAAGCACGCATCCTATTACAGGTATATAATTACCCGTAAGCGACGACAAGGCACGCGACACATACGATACCTTTGAAGTATTGCATCTGACAACCATTACAACTCCGTCTGCATACTTTGCAATCAAAGACGCATCCGACATAATTCCGCAAGGCGGCGTATCTATTATAACATAGTCAAAGCTTTCCTTAAGCTCCTCTATCAGATTCTTCATCTTTTCAGAACCCATGACCTCGATTGCATTCTTAAGTCCGCCGGTTCCCGGAATTATTTTAAGCCTGCTGCCCTCAACATCCGTAAATGCATTCTTAAGTGCGGTCTTGCCATCCAATACATCACCAATACTGCATTTAATATTGTCAGCCTTTATTCTCTGTGCAATCGCCGGTTTTCTTAAATCGGCATCCACAAGCACAACTCTTTCTTTGGATTCTGCAAGGCTTAAAGCTATATTTACAGCAGTTGTCGTCTTTCCTTCTCCCGGAACGGCACTTGTTACAAGCACCACCCTGCCATTATTCTTATCACAGAATTTTTTAATCTTCGTCCTTATTGTCCTGTAGGATTCCTTGAATGAATAACCTACCTTATCGTTAAGAATTGTTACCGGAATATCCTTCTGCTTTCTTCTCTCTTTAAATTTTATCTCAGGTACTACACCGAGACACTTAACATTCATTCTCTTTTCAATGTCTTCTATATCATTGACTCTGTTATCAAACAATGCAAAAAGCACAAACAGCGCAAGTGCAGCAAATACACCCACTAACGCTCCCTTCTTTGCAGGCGACTTATAGTCCGGCAGATTTGCCGGCTCTCTCGGTATTGACGCCGGTGTTATCATATGAAAATACACCTTGCCGACTACATAATCAGCAATATTCGGATAACATTTTATAGTTGCAAGCAAAATATTGTAAGCATCTTCAGGATTATTTGAAGTAACGCTTATTGTCAAAAGATTTGAGGTTTCAGACATATATGCACCGATTGTACCGTTAATCTGCTCCGTATCAAGCTCTTTTTTTAACATATCCCTAAATGTACTTGTTGCAACAAGATACTGAAACATACTCGAAAGGTTTCTGGCATTCACAAGATTATTTGCATCTGAATAGCCGGAATAATCACTGTTAATCGTACACGTAGCCTCGCTCTGGTAATAAGGACGATAAGAATTCTTTGCCCTGTACCACATTATTGATGCACCAATTGCAGCGAATAACAATACCAGCCAGAAAAAGCGCTTAAAAATATTAAAGGTACGATCAATGATTGATTTGATGTCAATATTCTGTATTAATTCAGACTGTTCTTTATTATCATCCATTATTTCGCCTCCTCACCTTCGCTGCTCTTTCTGTCATAACCGCCATAGCCGCCATAACCGCCATAGCCTGATTTTCTTCCATAGCCATAGCCATAGCCATAACCATAGCCGTAGCCATATCGTCCGCCATAGCTTTCTCCACCGAATGCGATGCTTCCTGTGGATCTGTTATATATAAAGCCTAAAAGCTCCGAATCTGTATCTGATAAATCATCAATTGCATCGTTAATCATTCCGGCAGGTGCTTCATTCTCCCTTACAACCAGAAGAAAAGCCTCCACATTGTCCGCTATAACCTCCGCATCAGCAGTAAGTGCTATAGGGGAAGAATCGACAAGCACATAATCGTAGCGGTCTTTTACGGTCATTATGAAATCTCTGTACTTCTCTGATGTAAGAAGCTCTGCCGAATCCCCAAATGCCTTTCTTCCGCATACCATATCCGGTCTGCCTTCCTCACCCTTATCGATAATCTCATCAATGCTTCTCCTGCCTTTTATATAATCACCAAGTCCGCCATATCCGGCATCCTTTTCCATATCAAATATCTTATACAATGCAGGCTTTCTTAAATCCGCATCAACCAGAATAACCTTCTTGCCTCTTTCAGCAAGCGCAAGCGCCACATTTGAAACAACGGTTGATTTACCCTCATTCTCTAAAAGGCTTGTAAACGCAACGACCTTTTTATTCTTATGATTTAATGCATACTCCAGCTTGGTTGCAATCGACTTTACCTGTTCTACAAAATAAAAGCTTGTATTTAAATTTGAAATAAGTATACTTCTCTTTATCTTTTTTAAGCTCTTTTTCTTCTTTTCAACCGGTATAACTCCAAAGAGCTTTGTGTCCAGCCTCTTTTCTGCGTCCTTCTCATTCTTCAATCCGTCAGAAAGCACCGATAATGCAATAAAACCTGCTAAAAGAGCAATAAAGCTTATCTCAAATGCTTTTTTTGCATTCTCTTTTCCGTAAAAACGGCTGCTCGGCGCCATTGGAACCGCCGGTGCTGACAGCTGATCCAGCACGGCGTTGCTTACCACGTAGTCTGAAATCTCAGGATAATGCTTTAACGCTGACTTCATGATTTTAAATGTCATCTCCGGCGTTGATGATGTTACGGTAATATTTATAATAGTCGATTCCTGAACCAGCTCTGCAGTTATCTGTCCCGGCACGCTCTTAATTCCTAAATCAGATGCCACCTTGCTTTTCAGAGTATTGCTTGAGAATATATCTGTCATAACCTCAGCAATGGTCTTTGCTGTGGATAGGTTTGCATATATTGAACTACCCGCACCCTTTGCCGTAACCGCATATGCCGCAGTTGTTGTATATGTCTCTTTATATGTTCTCTCAGAAAAAAGATATACTCCCATGGCAATAAGCCCTGAAACGACCAGCACAATCCACAAATTCTTAATCACATCACTAATAATACATCTAATATTTACAACTAAATCCTGCTTGTTTTTTTCCATACTTCCTCCGGCTTATTCTGTAACTATTACAGTAAGAGTGCTTTCACCCGCAAATCCAAGGGAATTGACAACCGAATATGTTACCGTATATTTTCCCGGTGTGTTTACATCGACCGCAGAATCAATAATTACACTGCCGGTCTCTATAACCTCACCCTCAACCTTACTGTGTATATTTTTAATATATGATGCAGCGTCAAAGGATTCGCCCTCCTTGATATATACAAGATATTCTCTCAATATCACATCCGGGGTTTTTGACGCTGTGGTTTTGTCAGTGCTTTTAACCTCTACCATAAGCTCTATATCAGAATAATCGCCACAGGAATTAGATACTCCGAATACCACAGGAAATATTCCTGCTGCATTAAATGAGTTTGAACCGCTTACAAGCTTCACCTTATCGGTTATATCACCGTCAATCACATCAAAAGCTTTCACACAGTCTCTTACCGAATAAATATCATTTTCATTAAATACCAGCGGCTTTGTAAGAGAAAAAACAGGTGGAGTGTAGTCAGTATATTTCACCTTTCTCTGCCATATTGAAACATTGTTCGACTTATCAAATGCTGCATACGTTATTGTTCTCGTATGATCATCAGGATTGAGCAATGACTGGCTTGCAACTATCAGTGAATTTGTGACATCCCCGTCAATATTATCTGTGGCTGTCATGCCGGACAAAAGACTTTGCTCAGAATCATGAACGCTTAATTCCAGCATATCAGTATCTGCACTTATAACCGGTCCTCTTTTATCAACCTTTTCAAACCACCCTTTATAGTGGCATAAAAATAATCCGCAGCATATTAAAAAAGCTGCAATTACAATTCCTTTAAGCCAACGCATCAATCTTCCTCCTAAAAAAATATCTCAAAGTTCCCTATTATCCCCAAGTTTAATATATACCTTATTGATTATAACACATTCATTTTTTATTTGCTACCTTTATATAAAATTATTTTTACATAAACAAATAAAAAAAATAATAGTTTTTCTTGTATTTTTTTGTCCCTATGTTATTATAATTATGATACTGAGAAATAAGCATGCTTTTATATGCCTGTATTTGCAGTTATCATAAAATTAAAACTACTATCATTTTTATTTATTAAGAGGTACTTATGCGTAAGTTTAGATTATTTTTTAAAATTCTTATTTCAATTTTATCAATAGGCTGTCTTGAATATATATTTGTCATTGACGACCATGTTAAGCTGTTTGAGCGTTATAATACCGAAGCTACTGATATCGATGACATAAGCGAAGACTACACGGTTACAATTAACGCCCCGTCTTCAATCCTTTATTATCAGGATACGCCTGATTTTAATTTTTTGCAGGATGTCACCGCAGTTGATTCTGACGGCAAAGATTTGACCGGTGAACTCAAATATGCGATTAAAGCCGGCAGCTCGCTGTCTGAAAAGAAGATTGAATATTTTATTACACATAACGGCACAACCATTGCTTCAGCAGAAAGAGCTTTTGTAATTGAAAATTACACCGGTCCTGTTATAAACATCACTCCGGATGTTACCATTCATGCGACGGAAGCCTCCGACCTGTTAGCTAAGCTTAAAGAGCTTGGTGCGATATCCGCAAACGACGGTCTGGGTAACGACATTACATCTACTGTTGAATATAACAGTGACTCAGCGCTTAATACAGCAGGAACCTATCCTGTCAAATTTGTTGTTACAAACTTTTTTAATGACACCTTTTCATTAATATACAACCTGGGTATTGTAGGCTCAACCACAGATCCTGTCGTAGGTCTTACCACAACAAGCGTCACATTACCTCTCGGTTCAGAGTTTAACTGGATCAACTATTTTGATTATGCTACAGACCCTGTTGAAGGTGATATCTCACACAGAGTTTATGTAAAAGACAATATCAACCCTCTTGTGCCGGGTGTATACAAGGCAACGTATAAGGCAACAAACAGCCAGGGTGTTTCATCAGAACCTGTAGAGCTTACGGTAATTATCTCAGCAGAATAGCAGCTGTCTGATTACTTCACATCTGCATAAGCCATAAACAAGCTGCATTGCATTAATCTTAATGCGGCGGCTAAAACAGTTTAAACTCAAATCAACTGTTTTAGCCGCCGCATTTATTAACAATCTGCTTAAAGGCTGCCGGCTTACGCATACCGGTACTTCACAATATTATATATCTAAAGCCTGCAATATTTACACCTTAAAAATCTTTTAATAAAACCTCTATCTCTTCATGCTCCATCTGCTCTATCTTATGGTCCGATATCCTGTACACCCTGCTGCAGACTCCGAGCACGCTAGGTCTGTGCGTAGTAAGTATACAGGTTTTCTTTTTGCTGTGTCCCATAATATTTTTGAGAACTTTTCTTTCTGTAGCAACATCCAGAGCTGAAGTAGCCTCATCAAGTAAAAGCACCGGTGCATCAGAAATAACTGCCCTTGCAATTGCAAGTCTTTGTGCCTGTCCCTCTGAAAAACCGCCGCCCTTTTCTCCTACAGGACTGTATATTCCGTCAGGAAGCTTCATAACGAAATCATAGGCACATGCAAGCTTCAACGCCTCAACTATCTCTTCTTCAGAAGCATCCGGCTTAAGCATCCTCATATTGTCTGCAATTGTACCTGAAAAAACCGTATTGCCCTGTGGAACATAAGAAAAAAGCTTTCTTGACGCAGCTGACACATCCACCTGTCTGCCGGTATTCTCTATACCTAAAACTGCCCTGCCCGCAGAAATATTTACTATGCTTAAAAGCACTCTCATAAGCGTCGTCTTTCCCTCTCCCGAAGGTCCCACAAGCGCCACTATATCTCCTGCATCCGCATAGAAATTGGCATGCTTAAATACTGCATTACCGCTTTTATACGAAAATTCCGCATCTGAAAGCTCAACATACACGCCGCTCTGCGCAGAATCCATCATCAATTCATCCACGGCCTCTTCATTTTCATATACCTCCTTAGGAAGATCCGAAACTGCCATAAGTCTGCCCGCAGAGGTTGTAGCAGCAATTGCACTCGGCACAAGTCCTATAAGCGACGCAAATGCCGCTGTAAGCGTTGAGGCAAGCTGCAAAAACATAGTCATTGTACCATAGGAAATGAACCCCTTCCACAATCTGAACACGCCCCATCCAAAGCACAGTGCAGATACAGCCATACCGGTCAGACTCATTACCGCCGAGGTTCCTACTGAAAATTTATTAAAATCAAGAGCTATGCCGGCATACTCTGTCTGCACATCCCTCATTCTGTCTCCAAAGCTCTTAACCATGCCAAAGCTTTTAATGGTCTGGATATTCTGAAACGACTCCTGATTAAAGGCAAGCATTTTACTTGATGCTTCCTTCATCTTCTTGTTGTACTGCCTCATCTTCTTCATAAGCGTTCTTGAAACAAATATGGTAAACGGCGCGCTTATAAGTGCTAAAAGCGCAAGTGTCTTATCATAATAAAATATAACAAAAAACGCTCCAGCAAACTGAAACAGCTTGGTTATAAGATTTGGTATCCAGCCAAGCACACTTGAAGAGACTACTGAAACATCCGAATTTAATCTGTTTAAAAGGTCTCCGGAATGATATCTCGTGGCAGCTTCCCAGTCGGCGTCAAGTATCTTGTCATATATATCGGCCCTTATCTCATTGTTGACCTTAATATCTATCTTTGCGCTTATTCTAGACATCAACGCATTCGCTGCTATTGTAAGCAGACCCATAAGTACATATGCCGTTGCCGTAATGTATAAAGGATACGCTCCGGTTGTTACAGCCATGCTTTTTGCCGCTTCTTCTCCATACCTGAGCACAATAACCGAATCAATCAGTATCTTTGAAACAATGCTTGAGCCCAGTCCCATGGCAGTGCCGGCAATTCCGAACAATATGTATACAAGAATAGAAAGCTTGTATTTAAATGCATATCCATATATCCACTTACACTCAAGGAAAGCCTCTGAAAGAGAGCCGTCCTTAATCTTTTTTATTATCTTTTTTATAATTGTCACAACCTGCTCCTACATCAAATCACACCGATAATATCAGTTCTCTTTCTTTTCTCGTCTTCTGAATTTTGATTTAAGCTTCGTCAGGCACAATATTAATTTCAGTCTGACGGGTCTTAAAAGCAGCCAGATTCTTTTATAAAACCACCATACAAAGCTTTTGCTGTCAATCCACTTTCCATCACGGCAAACCTTTGTGATAATTCCGAATATCTGTTCTTCATCTACAGGTCCCTCAATATTCTTCTGTGCGTCCCCGACAATATAATACTGCCGCCGTTTTTTGTCTGCTTTTTGTATACGATGCAAAACAAAATCACCATTTCTTCTCTGAAAGAAAACGATATCGCCCCTTTCAAGCTCCTTTGATGGTTTTTCAATAATAACGCTGTCTCTAACATCCTTCATGAAAGGAAACATACTGTTACCGCGCACATTTAGTCTGACCTGCCTGCCTTCATTTACGAGTTCTCTTAAAACCGGCAGATATTTATCATTATCTACAACCTTACAAATCATATTACCACCCCATGATTACAGCCGTCACATTAAAACCACTAACAGCTAAAACCAGTTTCTCAAATCAACATCAGGGAAAACAGGCTCATCATTTAACGACAGCCCACCGCCAAAAATCACATTATGCGGATTGGTCTCCAATAAAAGCCTTGCATAATCCTCATCATACATATCGCATATAAAATCATATACGTCCCTCAAATAATTTGTTCTGTGCCATGATGTGTGTGCATCGCTGGCAACGCAATGCACAAGATTATGCCCCATCAAAACCCTCGCAACAGCCTCCGGTTTCTCACCGAACTTGCCCATAATACTTCCCTTGTTTACCTGAATACCGCACCCCTTCATAACCCAGCCGTAAATCATTTCGGGATAATCAAATGATGCATAGTATCTTTCAGGATGTGCAACCACAGGTATAACGTCCTCATCAAGCAGGCTGTCCAGCATATAGTCCATATATTCCGGTTCTTCTCCGAAGCCGAATTCTACCAGCATATACTTTCCACCATTTACCGTATTAAGCATATTCCTTCTGTACAGTCTGATTATATCATCCGTTATATAAACCTCGGCCCCGAGAAATAATTTTAAAGGAATTTCTGCGTCCTCTACTTCTTTTTTTAACATTTCAAAGCGCTTTGTAATATACCCGCCGGAGTAATTGCTGTATAGCTCCGGAATATTACAGTGAGGTGTAACCAGCATCTCAGTTGTACCGCCCGACACCGCAAGCCTTGCCATTTCAACAGACTCCGCGAAGGAATCCGAGCCATCATCTACCCCCGGAAGTATATGTGAATGAATATCAACCATAACCTCTCCACACTAATCTTCCAGAATCTTTGCCGCACGCATATTCTCAAGATATTCCTTCACATCTGCGCATGCGGTTTCTCTGTCAATATCGAATTCCTCAAGCAGCTTATCAACAAGCTCATCCTCTGAGGAATCTTCCTTGAGCAGGTTCCATATGAACATTCCAGTCTCATTCACAGTTATAATACCATTAAAATCAACCGCTGCCCTTCCGGTAGGAACCACAATATATTCCCCGGCTATCTCTCTCATAATAAATCCACTCTTAATCTTCATGAAACATTTCTCCTTATCAGCTTCCGTAAATAATCCTTCTCAAATCTCTTCTGCATGCAGGAAGATCCGGTACAGTAACCTTCTTTCCTCTGATAGTCTCATATCTGAAGCATCCGTCAGCAGGAATTCTGTAAGTCTGAAGCTCCTGTAAGTTCATGCCCATTATAAGCGTTGCATAGTATATTATATCCGAATTCGACATATCTGTTGTCAAATAAGGGAAGAACTCGTTTATAAGTCCGAAAAGCGTTACCGGATCCTCATCCTTTAACATATTAAATACAGTAGTTACTATAGTTCTCTGTCTCTGCGTTCTTTCAATATCATGTCTTCCGACGTATCTGGTTCTTGCATACATGAGAGCCTGGTCACCATTTAAGTGATTGTAGCCGACAACAAAATTGTGTCCCTTTGAATTGTAATAATTTACCTCATAGTCTTTAAGTGCAATATCGACACCGCCAAGTCTGTTGATAATAGCCTTAAAGCCATCAAAATCAACCTCTATATTTGCATCAATTTCAATGCCGAAATTGAGTCTTATGGTCTCGTCAAGAAGCTTCATGCCGCCGTATGCATAAGCAGCGTTAACTCTGTTGTCCAGATAACCCGGAATCTGCACATAAGAATCTCTCAGAATAGAAGTAATCGTAACTGTCTTAGCACTCTTATTGATTGAGGCAATCATCATTGAGTCGGAGCGCTGTCTTCCTTGTCCAGGTCTTCTGTCCTGACCGATGAGCAGAATATTGACTACATTGCTTTCTTCTTTTTCGCGCTGCTTCTCTTCCTCCTCAGAAAGCTCTTCATTTTCCCACTCAACATCTTCGGACTTTATCGTGTCCTCCGAAGGATCAACATCTGCATCATTTAAATCATATATCGGTTTTCCATTCTCATCATAGCCTATAATGATAATATCCTCAAAATAGCCATTATATTCACCATCCGAATCATCGCTACTATTACCACTATTACCACTATTACCACTATTGTCTCCACTGCCGTTATTGTTAATATCGGTACGGCTCTCATATTCAATTGTATCCGGATTCACCCTGTTAATTTTATTTAGGGTTGTCCATACTACTGCGAATAAGGACCCTGCCAGTACCAGCAGTAATGCTAAAATAGTAATCAGAGCCTTCTTCCATGCAGCCATTTTCTTTTTATCTTTATCTTTTTTACTCATAATTTCACTCCTGTTTCATAAAACAAAAATTATACACTATGACATTATATACAATAGTTAATCAAAAAGCAAATTAAATATTTATTATAATTTCATTTTTCATAATGTTCAATCATATAAAAATAGCATCACAAAAGCATTCACTAAAGTGCTTCTTTAAATCATTACTTTTATTAATATCTACTGATGCGATGCTCTATCTGCAGGTTTTTTACCCAATGACAAACTAACACCTCTTTTCAGCAATCTAATCTCATTATCTTACTGAATTATATGCTGTGCCATATTGCCTGTCAATACATGTCAAGAAACATCCGGAGAGAAGTGCCTGAATACTATGGTCAACATTTACACAATTGAGCTTTTTTTTCGTCAATTTTACCATTATACAATGGTGACGCTGATTTATATATTAAATATGCCAACAAAACCTTTTATTCTTTGTTCAATCGCCCTATGGTGCTTTTTAGACATTTATATTATAATTTACTAAGTAAAATTATTTAGGAGGTATTTTTAATGGCAAGTTTATCATTAAAAAACATTTATAAGGTATATCCGAACGGCTTTGAGGCTGTTAAGGATTTCAATCTTGAAATTGAAGACAAGGAATTCATCATCTTCGTAGGTCCTTCAGGATGTGGTAAGTCAACAACACTTCGTATGATCGCCGGCCTTGAGGAGATTTCATCAGGTGAATTAATGATTGATGGTGTAGTAGTTAATGAAGTAGAGCCAAAGGACAGAGATATCGCTATGGTATTCCAGAACTACGCTCTTTACCCACATATGACAGTATATGATAATATGGCATTTGGTCTTAAGTTAAGAAAGGTTCCTAAGGCTCAGATTGAAGAGCAGGTTACTGAAGCTGCTAAGATTCTTAACCTTGGTGAGTTATTAGACCGTAAGCCAAAGGCTCTTTCAGGTGGACAGAGACAGCGTGTTGCCATGGGACGTGCTATCGTTCGTAATCCTAAGGTATTCCTTATGGATGAGCCTCTTTCAAACCTTGATGCAAAGCTTCGTGTTCAGATGCGTATTGAGATTTCAAAGCTTCACCAGAGACTTGGTGCTACAATCATCTACGTTACACATGACCAGACAGAGGCTATGACACTTGGTACAAGAATCGTTGTTCTTAAGGATGGTGTTATCCAGCAGGTTGACACACCTCAGAACCTTTACGATTATCCGGAGAACCTCTTCGTTGCAGGCTTCATCGGATCACCTCAGATGAACTTCTTAGATGCAGAGTGTAAGGTTTCAGGACAGAAGGTTACACTTACAACAGGCGAACTCAACATTAAGGTTCCTGCTGACAAGGCTGCTAAGCTTATTGAAGGCGGATATGATGGAAAGACTGTTGTTGTTGGTATTCGTCCAGAGGATGTTGAGGATGCAAGTATCCTTATTAAGTCAGACGGCGAGACAGTTGTTGAGTCTACAATTAAGGTTTACGAGATGCTCGGTGCAGAAGTATTCCTTTACTTCGATGTTGAGGGCTTCCCTATGACAGCAAGAGTTGACCCACGTACAACAGCTAGAACAGGCGATGTTGTTAAGTTCTCACTCAACACAGACAAGTTACATATCTTTGATAAGGAGACACAGCTGGTAATCGCTAACTAATCCTTCTTTATCAATTACATATGAGATATTTCCGGGTGCGGCGTCAGCCGCACCCGTTTTGTTTCAATTTAAATATATCAGTCTTTCAGGTCACGCCTAACCTCTCACCCTTTTTTCTCAGACAAATATTATCTTTTGTTTGACACACAGCCCTTAATCAAATAAAATATTAATGGATGGCAAATCTCAAATTATTGTGGAGGTGGCACATGGTAAGCAATCAGGTATTACAAGGTTCTATTGATGACCTTAAAGCAATAGCACGAGTGGATTTAGCGATAATTGACCTCAACGGACAGATTATTGCAGCAACATATGAACCAGACGAGGATAATTCAGATTTGATATCCTTGTTTCTTGACTCTCCTGCGAACAGCCAGGCTCTTAAGCAGCAGCATTTCTTTAAAATTTTTTATAATAATGAGCCGGAATATATTCTTATAGCTAAGGGTTCAGGCGACGACGCTTATATGATTGGAAGAATTGCAGTCAGCCAGATACAGGCACTCATTATTGCCTACAGGGACAAGTATGACAAGCACAATTTTATTCAGAATCTTTTGATGGACAACCTTTTGCTTGTGGATATTCACAACAGGGCATCCAAGCTTCATATTCCATCATCAGCGCCGCGCTCGGCATTTATTATTGAAACGCCAGCCGGAAGCTGCAATGACGCGCTTGAGACAGTCAAGAATATTTTCCAGTCAGAGGATGATTTTGTGACGACCATTGATGAGAATAATATTATTTTAATCAAGAGAATTCCTGCGAAACAGCATAATAAATATATTAATGATATTTCAAACACCCTGATTGATATGATAAACAGCGAGGTTATGGTTAAGGTGCGTGTCGCATCCGGCACTGTGGTAAATGACCTCAGCGAATTATCCCATTCCTACAAGGAAGCTAAAATGTCTCTTGACGTGGGCAGGATATTCTACCCTGAGCGCAATGTTATTACCTACAGCTCTCTTGGCATAGGCCGTCTTATATATCAGATTCCTATGTCGTTGTGCAAGATGTTTATCAAAGAAATTTTTGGTGACGAGCTTCCTGATATATTTGATGAAGAGACTCTTTCCACTATCAATAAGTTTTTCAGCAACAATTTAAATGTTTCCGAGACCTCAAGGCAGCTCTATCTTCATCGCAACACTCTGGTTTACAGACTTGAAAAGATTCAAAAAAGCACCGGTCTGGATATCCGGTGTTTTGAGGATGCAATGACATTTAAGATTGCGCTTATGGTTTTAAGCCTTATGAATCATCTTGATATTGAGTGATAAATATGTCTTGGCAGATTACAAAGCAATATAGTCCGTCTTCTGTAACAGGCTTAAGGACATTATCCGGTTTATGATTAAAGGGGAAAGCCGATTTCGGCTTTCCCCTTATCTACACTGCTGTGATATTTCAGCAATTGCCATGCTGACTTAATCAAAGATTTAAAATACTTTATTCTTCATATCCTATATCCACACAAAGCACCTCGCTGCTTTCAATAAAGTAATGTGCAGCGCCCTGTGTAACTGTTGCTCCCGGTGCAACATTCTCAATCTTTGCCCTGTAGGTAATTCCGCCGAGATAAACTCCTCCCTCTGTATATAACTTATAATATACATAAGCAGTCTTAATTGTCTTATCTGTTTTATTTGTCAGTGAAATCATATTATCTGATGCTGTAATCGTTACTTCATCCGGATGCATATCGCTGACTATCTTGGCCGTAATCTCTTTGTCAAAGGTTATTTTTTCTGTTCCCTCAAAACCGACTCCGTTAAGCTCCTGGACAAGAACCGGTGTTTTTGGCGGCAGGTTTGAAATAATAAATCTTATTGGATCGCCATTCTTTCTGTTGAAAGTAATTGACGAGTACTGTACCATCTCATCGGAATTATTCATAACAACAAGTGAAAGAACATTTTCAGTCTCCTGGTCCTTTCCATCCTCAACATATGGACCTGCAAATGAGCCTATAGCTTCAATAACCATACCTGTATCTCCAACAGCATAAGGAAGCTCTATGCCGAACACGACATTCTTCGAGTCACTTGAAGAATACATCGGCGCGAAGCCTGTTATAGCATGATAATCAAACTTCGTTGTACCCGGTGTCTTTATCTCAATAGTCTTTGATGGGTCTCCATGAGAAATATATTCTGTTAAAGACGTATCCGGAACCTCTACCTCTTTGGTGCTGCCGCCCTCAGGTGTTGTAATATCTACAACCGTTGTTCCGTCAGGAAGCTTTGTCTCTGTTACCTTATTACCCTTATCATCCTCAAACTTATCGATTATCTTCTGGCCGTCATCCGGATTGTCAGAAATGTCTTCCTTTACTCTGGTAACAAGATAGCCGTCATCATTCACAAAATACTCTACAACATGACCTTCTTCGTCCGTAACCTTTGCAATGGTTCTTCCTTCATCATCCTGATACTTCTCAACCGTGCTGCTTTCAGGCACTATTTCATCAATCAGTTCATCAATAGTTTTTAACTCGCCCTTTGTCTCATTCTCAGAATCCTTTGTTTCTGAGACAGACTCTGCTTCATTACCGGTGCTCTCAGAAGCTGTTCCTGTTTCAACGTCAGATTCCTGAACAGTATTCGTATTATCACTGCCTTTGTTCTTATTTGAAACTGCAACTGCAGTTATAATCGCAGCGATAAGCACAAGAAGTGCAACTGCTCCGATTATAATCTTTTTATTATATGCTTCTTTTTTATTTTTCTTTGTATTATTACTCATAGCTTTCCTTTCCTCAAGTATATAATTATAAACAAGCCTATTCTATATTATTAAATTAAAAATATCAAGTCTTATGCAATGACTTCAAATATTTTTCACAATTTACGCCTTCAACTGTCTGCCTAAGCATATTTTGCATAACAGTATTTCAGCCGGGGAATTCCCGGCCAAATCAAATGCTTATACATCAGGTATCTTTTTCACAATCGATTACCCTTGCGTCCTCCAGCCTCACCCTGCCCCAGAGTCTGTAATTCCACACAATATCATTCGCAGTATTAACTCTTGAAAAATTCATCGCCGGCACCCAGTCAAGATTTACCCTTGCACCATATTCATTTTTAATAAACAGTGCATAATACCCCCTGTAATTGCCGGGCACAAGATTTGAAACATCAATTGAAAATATTTTTTCAACAGTTGCGCCAGCTTCATAATCGCCTATATCAAATGCCATAGAAGACGCCACTGCTATCTTGTCTACAGACCATATTTCAAATCTGAAGCACAGATTCTTCAACGCCTCCCTGCACTGCCATCTAAGCTTAAGCTCAAGCCTTTCTTTATCGGCAAATTGTATGCTCTCATGCTTATAGTACTCCGCATGCTCTATAAACGCCTTGTTTCCGAGATTGATTCTGGTTCTCACATAATCCATGTAATCCCTGCTAAATTCCGAGCATACAACATTGTTAAGGTAAATCTCAACAGCCTCATTTGTATCGCCGTCGAAAATCACCCTGCCTTCATCAAGCACAATGCATCTGTCACAAAGTCTTTGTATCGTGCTCATGTTGTGGCTTACATAAAGTATCGTCCTGCCTTCATTTGACGACACCTCATCCATCTTTCCAAGGCACTTATCCTGAAATGCCATATCACCTACTGCCAGCACCTCATCCATAATCATAATATCAGCATCCAGATGCGCCGCAACCGCAAATGCAAGCTTAACGTACATACCCGAGGAATATCTCTTAACCGGTGTATCGATAAATTTATCACACTCTGAAAACTCAATTATAGTATCTATCTTTTTATCAACCTCAGCCTTCGTCATTCCGAGTATGGAACCGTTTAAATATATATTCTCTCTTCCGGTAAGCTCGCCGTGAAAGCCTGTTCCCACCTCAAGCATGCTGGCAATCCTGCCTTTTATCTTCACTCTTCCGGATGTTGGCGCAGTTATTCGCGAAATTATCTTTAACAATGTTGACTTGCCTGCTCCATTGCTGCCGATAATTCCGATACGCTCTCCCTTGTGGATTTGAAGATTAATATTTTCTAACGCAAAAAATGCGCCATTTCTGTCGCATTTCTTACTATATACCGGTGAATTCGGATCCTCCCTGCCTCGCATTCTCGCCCATAAGCTCTGCAAATCTCCGCGAAGCGTACCGCCGCCTATTGTGCCGGTACGATATACCTTGCTCAGATTTTCTACAGAGATAACTAATTCAGTATTCAAAATTTCCTCCTAAAGAGTAGCTGATGCAAATTGCGTATTACTTTGCACCTTCGCCTTTAAAAACTACAAGAATCGTGTTTAAAATTATTTTTATATCAAGCCATATTGACCAGTTATCAATATACTCTAAATCAAGATTTACTACTTCCTCAAAATCGCTTATGTCACTTCTGCCGCTTGCCTGCCAAAGGCCGGTAAGACCGGGCACTATACTTACTCTTCTCTTATGATGATTTTCATACTGCTCAAATTCATCAACCGTAGGCGGTCTTGTTCCCACAAGACTCATATCTCCCTTGAGTATATTCCAGAACTGCGGAAGCTCGTCAATGCTTGTCTTTCGAATGAACTTTCCGACCTTGGTAATTCTCGGGTCGTCCTTCATCTTAAACATAAAACCATTCATTTCGTTTTGCTCCATAAGCTCTTTTTTGCGCTCTTCGGCATCCATATACATGGATCTGAACTTGTATATCTTAAATTTACGTCCATTCTTTCCTATTCGGGTCTGGGAAAAGAATAGAGGGCCGGGTGATTCAATCAAAAGCACCGGCGCAAGGAATATCGTAACTATCGCAGTTATAATAAGTCCGAAAATTGCCCCGACTATATCCATCATTCTTTTTATATACATCATCTTAGGATCAAAGAACTCCGGTGCATAGGTAACAACGTAATAGCTTCCGAAGTTGTCCATAAACTTTCTCTGATTCTGTATGTCCATATCATACAGCTGAAGTGTAACGTTGACTGTGATTCCCATCATCTCAAAATTCTCAATGACTTCTTTCATGGACGCCCCTGTCTGATAAGGCACATTTATAAAAATCTCATCTACTGCATTCAGTCTGGCGTATTCATACATATTGTGGTAATTTGCCACCACCGGAACGCCGCAGCACTCCCAGTTAATCTTTGAGGAATCCAACAGTACTATACCGCTGAAGCGATACTCCCACTTGTTGCTGTTTTTAAGATTCTTAATAACCTTTTCAATTCTGTCAGTTGTCGAAATTATCAACAGCTCCTTGGCTCCGGCTTTGCCGTTTTTCAATTTAGTAATAACAATTTTTTTATAAATTGTTCTCATAATTATTGAAAGAATAAACTGTATAACCAAAAAGAGCAGAATTGACAATCTTGAATAATTTGTTTTTGATCCCATCATAAACATCAAAACAGCAATCGCAATTACAAACATCAGCGTTGTCTTGGTGACAACTCCGACCTCCTCATAAAAATCTCTTTTAAATAACCGCTTTTTATTATTAAAAAGCATCTTTGTCAGTATATATACAAGACAAAGCAAAAAAATAAAAATTGATACCGGAACCGGATATCCGCTCTTTGTCTTTGAATTCTTAATCAAATCCATAGCAATATAATCGGCTGCAATGGCTGAAAAAGCAATTCCGATAATATCAAATATTCTTATCAAAACTCTTTGTGTTTCAATTATATTTCTCTTCACCCAAGTGACCCTCTCTTTGTATACCAATACAATCTCATAATCTGCAATGTATAAAAAGTCCAAACCGTGGAATAATAATATTAACATGTTATTATGAGGTGTATAATGTTAACGTTTTTTATTGGTTTAATTCTAGGAACAATCATAGGAGTAGTTTTAATGTGTCTTCTTCAAATATCAAGGCACTGATATTCACTTTTTGGCTTTCTTGCTGTCTTTTTTATTAAGCTCATGAAGAAGGACAAAGCCGATGCTGAATATACACAGGCAAAGCTGAATCAGCGCAGAAATTTTGTCTTTTTCAGGAGTAAAGCTCTTTGCCTTGTTTTTGATTTCATCAATATCTAAATCCATAAGTACACCATCCTCATATGTATAAGAATTTCTTATGTATTATTCTATCATAACAGGCGGACTATATTCAATAACAAATTTAACGCAGACTTCAAATGTTTAGCATTGATGTCTGCGTATAAATCCGTTATAACATACTTTGCATGCCGCCATTTGCTGTCAAACAGTTAAGCTATTCTACAACCAGTGTCAGCACTTCACGATTTGACCTGTTGCCGTCAGTATCTACTACAAAATAGATTACCTCATATGTCCCGGCAACACCCGTATCATATCCTCCATCCAATCTGATTCTTCTGTTTAATGTCTCAGAATCATCTTTATCATCTGTTATATCGTCAATATAGTTTAAATAATTAAAACGTGTGCCAACAGGTATATTTACATTATGAGTAGTAAGAGTAATTACCGGCGCCTCAGATGCCGTACCTGCATCTGCCGGCTCCTGCGTCTCAACCTCTACAGGCTGCGCCTCAGTCTCCACAGGCTGTTCCTGCGTCTCATTTTCTGCAGACTGTGTAACTATCTCCTGCTCTTCAGGCAATGACTGTTCATCACCCTCTGTTGTCTCTACACTCTCCAAAGCACCTGAATCCTCGGCTGTTTTTTTCACGGAAGCGGTCGCAATAGCGATATTGCCGGCATCATCCTTTGCCATATACTTTATCCTGTATACGTTATCGCTTAACAGAATAATATCAGTAAGCACCACCTCAACATTTTCTGTTTTATTATCTAATGCCGAAGCTGCCTTTAAAACTGCTTCCCTGTCATTCAAATCACACTGCTCAAGATACTTTTCATCAATACTTATTACCGGCTTCTGTCTGTCTGACATAAAATACATATATACGACCGCAGCCCCCAGCAATAACAACAATAATATAAGAAATGATATTAATAAATTACTTGTTTTTCTCATGGCTTAATCTTCTATCTCTTCATTGCTATAATAATTTTTTGTTCTTTTATAACCGTAATAGCTTGTTCCATAATAACCTGAATAATATTTTCTCTTTGTTGTCTGAACCTTATTAAGTACTACACCAAGAATTCTGCAGTTTGTCTTTTCAAGCTGCTTTTTAGTCTCCTTTGCAAACTTAAAGCTTATATCCCCTGCTCCGATAACCATAATAACGCCATCGCAATTTCTTGACACAACCGCACAATCTGCCACACTTCCCATAGGCGGCGTATCAACAATTACATAATCATATTTCTCCTTTAAGGTCTCTATCGCCTTGGTAAAAAATGTGTTTCCAAGCAATTCGGCAGGATTCGGCGGCTCGATTCCGGCAAAAATCATATCCATATTATCAACATTTGTCGAATAAATTACATCTGACAGCTCATTCTGTCCTGACAAATAATGACTAAAGCCAACTATCTTCTGTCCAACCTTATATCTGGTTTTAACGACAGACTTTCTTAAATCCGCATCAATATAAATGACCTTCCTGCCATCCTCCGCAAGAGTCCTTGCAATGTTAATTGAGGTTTCAGTTTTACCTTCGTTAGGCATACAGCTTGTTACTGCAATTACCTTAATATCACTGCCGCAAAAGATAATATTGGTTCTCAACGATTTAAATGCTTCTTTATAACCAAAACTGTTTTCTTTAAATATCAGTTCAATATCCCGCATAAATATCACCTCTCGTACTTATGAACTCTTTCTCTTAGATTTCTTCTTTTTCTTCTTTGTATCATTTTCAAAAGGTATAACACCCAGCACGCTTAAGTCCAATACTTTTTCAACATCCTCAGGTCTCTTAATCGTATCGTCCATAAAATATCTGAGTAAAACAACAGCTAACGCTAACACAAATGCTATTGCCGCTGCAAGTATCACATTTTTTAATATATTTGGTGAAACCGGTCTGGTATTAATGTTTCCGACGTCCCAAAGCTTTATTTCATTGATATCCATCATATCAGAACTTTTTTCCTGAGCAATCTTTACAATCTCATCAACTGTTCTCTTTGCATCATATGGGTCTTTGTCTCTTACTGAAACATAAAGGATTCTTGCGCTGTCAGCAGTATTTACACTGACTCTTGAACTCAAATCGGAGATAGAGCTGTTAAGTCCTAAAGAATTAACCACTTCCTCAAGTACAATCCTGGTCTTAATCATTTCTTCAAAGTCATTAGCAAGATTTGAAGCCGACAGTGTATCCTGATATGTTGTTACGCTGTCAGAATTCGCCTTATTAACAATATACACAGATGACTTTGACGAATATTCAGGTGTAATCAGATATTTACTTCCTAAAAAAGCAGCTAAAGCACAAATAATGCTTACCAGAATAATCAATGGAAGCTTATCTAGGACAGTATAAAATATTTGCTTTAAATCAATTTCCACTTCAAATTCATTGTCATTCTTTCCCATGTTGTACTCCTTCTTTTTATATATACTCGTTGTTTAACATCTTATCCGGATTATAATACATAAGCTTATCTAAATATGATTCCCCATACTTTTTAATAATATAAGAGAATGCCTTATCAAAATTATATGACCTGTTCGTATCATTATGGCTGTCGCTTGCCATAAAATGTACAAGTTCATATTTAAGAAGCTTTTTAACAAATTTTCTGACCGGAAATGAGCTTTCACAGATGCCCTCTGCATTTACCTGAATATATGCCCCTGCTTCAATCAGCTCCTCCACTCTTTCAATGTCTGTCCTGACATTGTCATACCTTTCGATATGCGCAATAATCGGAATATAACCTTCCATCACAAAACGGTTGATTCTTTTTTTCAACAGCGTATAATCTATTGACGTGCCAAATTCGACAAGAACGTATCTTGTCTCTGCCATGGTTTTGCAGACCCCGTCTTTGATATAATCAAATCCATCTTCAGCATAGTAAAGCTCATTGCCAAGAAATATCTTCATGTCAGGAAACATCTCTGCGGCAATACTTTGTGTAAGCTCAAAAGCACTCTGTCTCTTGCTTAAAGACACACGAAACATTGAAGGTCTGAAATGAGGTGTTGCACATATAGTTCTGATTCCCTGTGCATACGCATCCTTTAACATGCTTCTTGTCTGTTTTTCATCTGCTGAGCCGTCATCAATTCCCGGAAGTATATGACTGTGTATATCTATATATCCTAACATACCAACCTCTTTTATCCAATTTGGCGACAACACATGATATTCTATCATCATATGTTTTCATTGTAAATACTTATTTATTATTTTCTATAATGGTGAATGGCAATCCTCTTCCTTAGCTTTTTATTTTCAAAAAGAAATGCCATAACAAAATATGCTCCTGCTCTTATAGCATTTATCAATGCCCTGCCGTACATCTTCTCTTTCTTCATACACTTTGAGATTAACAACAAAATATGAAATTTTGAAGTATAATCGAAATCCTTATTATATTTCTTATAAATGTGGTTATACCCATGTATGGCATTCTTATAGTTTTTACTTATCTGTTCACCACGGTGAATATAATGAATAAACAAATATTCGGGTACGCCCTTACATTTAAACTGCGTACTGATACGTATCCACATCTCATAATCCTGTCTTGCAGACATGGCTACATCAAACATTCCACACTTCTCAACAGCTTTTCTCGAAATAATCGCCTGAGTTGTTGTGCCGATATAATCACCGTAAAGCATATCTTCAAAGCTTATCTCGTCAATAAAATATTTTGACATGTTGTATGGTCTGCTTATCTCTTCACCATCATCCTTAATCTTAACTAAATATCCCTTACAGTATACAAGTCCGACCTCGTCATCATCAAAGTATTGCATCTGGCATTCTATTTTATTTTCAAACCAGACATCATCATCATCAAGGAAAGCAAAATAATCTCCATGTGCCGCCTTAAGTCCGTCATTTCTTGAGATTTGTGCGCCCTTATTGATATCATGCTTCACGTAGATAACCTGAGGATATTTTTTTAACCCCTCCAGTATCTTTTCTCTGTATAACGTATCTGCGTTATTATCATCAACGATGATAAGCTCTATGGGCTTGTATGTCTGATTAATTACAGAATAAATGCTTTTTTCAACAACCTCAAAATCTCTGTTATAAGTTGTAATAATAACACTTACTAATCTCTCTGACAATTTTATGTCTCCCATCAATTATCAATATATAAGAAAACTATTTCTTATATAATTTAAGCGTTTTGTCAACAATTTCATCCCAGCTGAATTTCTTAAGAATATATTCCGTTGTGCCGGTTTTGTTTTCCTTGACAAGTTCTTCGTTGTGTATCAGTTCTTCAAGCTTTTTCTTCAAATCATCAACATCGCTGTGCTTAAATGTGATGCCCTTTTCCGGTGCAACATTTACATTCTCGTAAATATCGCTTATAAGACAGCAGTTGCCATAAGTGTATGCCTCTAAAAGACTCATAGGCATGCCCTCGATATCGCTTGGCAGCACATATAAATATGCATTTGAATAAAGCTCATCAAGCTCCTGCCCCTGCACAAAGCCTGTCATGATAACCCTGTCATCCCTTGCGGCCAGCTTTGTAACCTTTTCAACATAATCATTGCTGTGGCTGCCGCCTCCGGCAACAACAAGCTTCATATCAGTATCAATATCCCTGAACGCATCCAGCAGATAATGCAGTCCTTTTTCAGGAACGAGTCTTGCAAGGAAAAGAATGTAGCTGTCCTTCTCAAGGTCATACTTCTGCTTTATTATATCTGCCTGCCTGTTTACCACTGGATTCGCCCCGTTCGGTATATAAACAGTCTCTCTTTTGTATGTATCAAGGAAGTACTGCTTTGTATCCTCAGAAAGCACAATAATTTTGTCAGCGAATTTTGCGGCACATTTTTCTCCGAACATAATAAATTTCTTTGAAAAGCCTTTCCACTTGTCTCTCTTCCAGTCAAGTCCGTGTATCGTAACAACTATATTTTTTCTGAAAAGCCATGGCAGAAATAAAAACGCACAGATTCCTTCCGTATGAAAATGAATGACATCGCTTCTTCTGAAGGTTGCTGCAATTGTTGCAAAAAATGCATATATTACGGCATTAAGGCTCTTCAAATTAATCGTCGGAACAGTCTTTATCTTTATGCCCTTATAGGATTTCAGTTTTTCGTGCGTTGTTTCAAATTCCTTGCCAGAAACATGCTTTCCTGAACGGTTAAATGCATAAACTGTATGTCCCTTCTCTACCATTCTTACGCCAAGCTCTTCAACAACCCTCTCGACGCCGCCTTCTCTCGAAGGTATCCTTTTATGTCCTACCATTAAAATCTTCATAATGACCTCTCAAAACACTTACTCTTGCATCTAAATTATATAAAGTACCGCCGGCAGCTGAACATTAATCATAAAATCAAAAAACAAATTCAACCGGATTAATTTTTACGGCAGTCTGTTGCCGGCAGCCTTAAATATGCCGTACCAGTCCTCTCTTGACAATTCAACGTCAGCAGCCTTACTGATATCTTTAATTCTCTTTATATTCATGGTTCCTACTATAGGCTGCATATGTGCAGGATGTCTGAGCAGCCATGCAACTGCCATCGCTGAATCAGTAATACCATATTTGTCCGCAAGCTCATTTACCTTTTCATTCAGCGTCTTAAATTTATCATTACCGAGGAACGGACCCTCAAAGCAGCCATACTGGAACGGAGACCAGTTCTGTATAGTTATATCATTAAGTCTGCAGTAATCAAGCACGCTGTCATCCCTGTCAAGCGCTGCATCATCACCCGTATTAACATTAATTCCGTTGCTTATCATGGTTGCGTTTGTAATACTTGTCTGCAGCTGGTCAACAATAATATCCTGCTTTACATACTTTTTAAGAAGCTCAATCTGTGCAGGCTTGTGATTTGATACTCCGAAATTGTTTACCTTGCCGCTTCTCTCTAATATGTCAAAGGTCTCTGCAACCTCCTCAGGCTCTACAAGCGCATCAGGTCTGTGAAGGAGTAATACATCAAGATATTCGGTATTAAGTCTCTTTAATATATTGTCTACAGAGTTTAAAATATACTCCTTTGAAAAATCGTACATGCCAATGTCGGGACGGATGCCGCATTTTGACTGGATAATAACCTTCTCCCTTACCTCAGGATTCATGTTAATTGCCTCTGCGAAGATTTTCTCACACTCTCCGCCGCCATAAATATCTGCATGGTCAAAGAAATTAAGACCAAGCTCCATACACGTATCAATATAGCGGGCTGCCTCTTTAATATCAAGTCCGCCCATTCTCATGCATCCTATTCCTATTACAGGAACCTTTAAATTGCTGCTTCCCAAATTAATTTGTCTCATATCCGGTCCTCTCTATTTAACAATTTTTTGTAGCAAAAAAGCTTTTTTGGCTTTATGTTTTACATGCAAAGCACCAGTTTACAAACCTCAAAGCATTAAAATACATTTTATTATAACAAGCATATTTAAAACTTTCAACTTTTATTTTGCCATATACGTATTATCACTTGCAAATACTCATAATTATTATAAAATAAAAGTATGAATAATTAAATTATTGCAGCATTAATACTATTGGCAGAGCAGCTATATATTATAAAATCAGTAAGGAGAGGCGTATGACAGATATAGAATTAGTATATTTAAAAACACTGGCAAAGCAGCATCCGAACATCGCATCGGCATGTACGGAGATTATCAATTTACAGTCTATTCTGAATCTTCCAAAGGGCACAGAGCATTTTCTTACCGATATTCACGGGGAGTTTGAGCAGTTCAACCATGTGCTTAAAAACGGCTCAGGCTCGGTAAGAAGAAAGATTGACGAGGAGTTTGGCAACACTCTAAGCATAAAGGATAAAAAGAGCCTCGCCACGCTCATTTACTACCCGAAGGAGAAGCTTGATATTGTTGAACAGCAGGAGGAGAATATCGAGGACTGGTATAAGATTACGCTGCACCGTCTTGTTCAGATGACCAAGAGGGTTTCTTCAAAGTACACCCGCTCAAAGGTGCGTAAGGCTCTGCCAAAGGATTTCGCTTATATCATTGAAGAGCTTATCACCGAGAAGGAAGAGGTTCACGACAAGGAGGCATATTACAACGAAATCATACATACCATCATACGTCTCGGAAGAGCACCCGAATTTATCGTGGCATTAAGCAACCTCATCCAGCGCATGGTTATAGACCACCTGCACATTTTAGGTGATATTTATGACAGGGGCACCGGTCCTCATATTATTATTGATACCTTAAAAAACTATCACTCACTGGACATCCAGTGGGGCAACCATGACGTTGTCTGGATGGGTGCCGCAAGCGGCAATCTGGCCTGCATTGCAAATGTAATACGTCTGTCGGTTCGTTATGGAAACCTCGATACCCTTGAGGAGGGCTATGGCATCAATCTTGTACCGCTTGCGACCTTCGCACTTGAACAGTATAAGAATGTGAACTGTGACCTTTTCGGCATAAAATACAGCAGCGATTACAATATGCACGACCTTACGCTTGACACAATGCTTCACAAGGCTATTGCGATTCTACAGTTTAAGCTTGAAGGACAGCTTATAATGCGCCGTCCGGAATTTGATATGGACAGCCGTCTGCTTCTGGATAAAATCGACTACGAAAAAGGCACGATAACGATTGATGGTGAAGAATATCCTCTGAAAGATACCGACTTTCCTACCATTGATCCGGCTAACCCATACGAGCTTACGCCTGAAGAAAATGATGTGATGGAAAGACTCCGTCAGGCATTTTTAAAGTGTGACAAGCTTCAGGAGCATGTGCGTTTCCTCTATTCAAAGGGAAGCTTATACAAGGTATACAATTCAAACCTGCTTTATCACGGCTGCGTGCCTTTAGATGAGAACGGTGATTTCTGCAAGGTGTCCCTGTTCGGCAAAACCTTCAGCGGAAAGGCTCTCTATGACGAGCTGGAGCGCTATGCCCGAAAAGCATACTTTGCAAAGGATATATCTGAAAAAGAAAAGGGGCAGGATATCCTCTGGTACCTCTGGACCGGTCATCACTCTCCGGTCTTTGGCAAAAGCAAGATGGCAACCTTTGAAAGATATTTTTTAGATGATAAGACTACACACAAGGAAATAAAGAACAGCTACTACAAATTCCTTGACAACGAAGAGATTATAAATAAAATACTGACTGAATTCGGACTTGATACAGTGCATTCGCATATAATAAACGGCCACGTTCCGGTAGAATTAAAAAAGGGCGACTCTCCAATCAAATGCGGCGGCAAGCTTCTTATTATTGACGGTGGTTTCTCAAAGGCATATCAGAGCAAGACCGGCATTGCGGGCTACACCCTGGTCTACAATTCACACGGCATGAGCCTTGTGGCGCATGAACCTTTCGAGTCTGCCGAGTCAGCCATTAAAAATGAATCAGACATCTTCTCAGAGCATTTTCTTATAGAAACCATGCCAAGAAGAATCCTTGTTGCCGATACTGACATAGGTAAGGAATTAAAGATAAGCATTGAAAATCTTGAGGAGCTTTTAAAGGCATACCAGGACGGTATTATTGCTGAGAAGGAATCATAACTCTGTATATTTTTAATGACACTAATACGCAGGGCATCGCAAAGCAGTTTTGAAAACAGACTGCTTTGCGATGCCCGTTTTTTTATATTAAAAATATTTTTTAAAAAAAGTTTTTTATTTAAGGATTATTTAATAATTTCTCCGCTATACTCGGTTTGCAGGAACATAAAGGATGTTTTTATGCTACAATAGGAACGAAAAGGGAGTGTATATATGATTTTTGATATTTTGAAACGTGATTTAAAACGCAAAAAGACTATGAATATAATTATCCTGCTGTTTGTCATTTTATCAGTAATGTTCATTTCTTCAAGCGTAAATAATCTTATATCCATAACTGGCTCGCTTGACAGTTTTTTTGACAAAGCAGGTGTAAGCGATTATGTCACCTTTGAAAGAAACGGCGGCAGTGTAATGGTTAAGGATGCTGTTAAAAATGCCGAGGGAATACAGCAGTTTAAACAGGAAGAATGTATTTTCCTGTCCAGCCGTGAATTCATCGGTCACAAATCCCTTCTGGAGAACCAGAATGCTACTGCAAGTATTATCAGCTGTCTTTCTCACAAAATTGAGAATTATTTTGACAGCAACAATAATGAGATTATCCATGTAAATGATGGCGAAACCTACATTCGTCAATCTGACCTGGACAATAGCGGCGCAAAGGTAGGCGACAGTGTAAAACTGACCGTAGGCAATATCAGCCGGATTCTGACGGTAAAAGACACTCTTAAGGACGCCGTACTCGGCTCCCGCATGATGGGAAATGCAAGATATCTGATTTCCGAAAATGACTATAATGCATTTATGGAAGCGAAACCGCTTGAACCCAACCTTTTTTATATCAGCTTTATCGATACAGATGATATCGCGTCTTTGGAAAACGCAATAAATGACTGTGATACCATAGTATTTAACGGAAAGCGCTCTATGTTCAGTTTTACATATATTTTAGAAATGGTTATTGTTGGCATTCTGCTTGTTGTAAGCATTGCATTGATTATTATTGCGGTCATAACCCTGCGCTTTACCATAGGTTTTACACTCAGCGAAGAATACCGCCAGATTGGAATTATGAAAGCAATAGGCATTACCAACCGTAGAATCCGCTCCCTGTATCTTATAAAGTACATGTTTATCGCCATTTTCGGAGCTGTTATCGGGTTTTTCCTTTCAATACCATTTGGAAGCATGCTGCTTAATGCAGTATCAAGCAGTATTGTAATGGATAATAATAACAGGCTTTTGTATGGTATTTTATGTGCTATTGCCGTAGTCGGAATTATACTTGCCTTCTGTTTTCTCAGCACAGGAAGAATTAAAAGCTTTACTCCGGTGGATGCCATACGAAGCGGGACAACAGGCGAGCGTTACAAGAAAAAGAGCGTTATCAGCCTTAGCAAAAGTCATGCCCGTCCTATATTTTTCATGGCGGTAAATGATATCCTCAGCAGTCCGAAACGCTTTTTAATTATGCTTTTTACCTTCTTTGTAGGCATCTCCATTCTCATGGTCTGTCTGAATGTCTCTTCAACATTACAAAGCAGAAAGCTGCTCAGCTGGATTAATATGGCGGATTGTGATTTGGCAATCTGTGAAAACGGAGCCGTAGAAAAATATCTGGTTGAAGACGGGAGAGATAAACTGTTACATAGAATTGATGATATTAAGACTGCTCTTAAGAATAATAATTGGGAAGCCGAGTGTTTTATTGAAACACTCACAGGTGTTCTGATTAAATACAATAATATTACCATTAAGACTCGCGGCGTTGAAGGTATTAACATAAGTCCTGAAGAGTATGTATATCTTGAAGGCAGTGCACCTCAAAATAAGAATGAAATCGCAGTATCTTATTTAGTTGCAGACAAGCTTGGTACTTCTATCGGTGATACGGTCCTGCTCACTATTGGAAATGAAGAGGTCGAGTGTATGATTACGGCAACATATCAGACCATGATGACTATGGGCGATAATATTCGTGTTTATCCCGGTCAGACCTTCAGTTATGATAAACTTGTCGGTTTAAACGAGGTACAGGTTCGCTTTAAAGATAAGCCAAATGCGGCAGAGATTAAAAGGCGTATCAGCATAATTAAAGAGCTGTTTCCCGATGACAAGGTTATGAATGCCGGTGAATATGTAAATTACTGCACAGGCACTGTTAGCGATGTTGTTCACAGCGTTGCCATGCTGCTGCTGCCGATTATTATTCTGATTAATATTCTGGTTGCGGTTCTTATGGAAAAAAGCTTCATTACCAAGGAGCGCGGAGAAATTGCAATGCTCAAAGCTGTCGGCTTTAAAAACATCTCAATCATCATCTGGCAGACATTCCGAATAGGAATTGTAATGATATCTGCGGTATTGCTTTCAGTCGCACTTTCACACCCTGTCAGCAGATTGTCAACAGGCTTTATCTTTCAAATGATGGGGGCAAAGAACATTATTTTTGATACCGATACATTTAAAACCTTTATCATATACCCTGCAATCATATTTGCGGCAACCGTCTTCAGTGTATTTTTAACCGCACTTGGAATCCGCAGCGTAAGCTCTAGTGAAATTAATTCTATAGAATAAGGAGAATAACAATGGCTAAAATTCTTGAGGTTAATGACCTTTGTAAAACATATATCACAAATAAAAGACAGAACAATGTTCTGCGTAACGTCAGCTTTTCAATTGAAAAAGGCGAAATGGTGGCCATTATGGGACCATCGGGCTCCGGTAAATCCACCATGCTTTATACTGTATCCGGCATGGACAGTTTAACCGCCGGCAGGGTTTTATTTGACGGCAGGGATATATCTGCCATGAAGCCAAATGAGCTTGCTGCACTCAGGCTTGACGAGATGGGCTTTATTTTTCAGCAGATGTATATGCTCAAAAATCTGAGCATACTTGACAACATAATTTTACCGGCGCGACAGTCAAAATCCGGTAATCTCTCAGCAAAAGAAAAGCTTGAACGCGGCAAGGCGCTTATGCGCAAGCTGGGAATCATTGAAATTGCCGACAATGACATCAACGAAGTTTCTGGAGGCCAGCTGCAAAGAGCATGTATCTGCCGCAGTATGATTAACTCTCCAAAAATTATTTTTGCCGATGAGCCGACAGGTGCGCTCAACCGCCAAAGCTCCAACGAAGTAATGAATGAGCTGTGTAAAATCAATGCAGAAGGCACCACAATCCTGTTGGTGACTCACGATATAAAGGTTGCCGCCAAATGCTCAAGAGTTTTCTTCATCGTTGACGGTAACATTAAGGGAGAGTATAATTTAGTCGGAACCGACGAAAGAGCCAATGAACGAGCTTTAAACAACTGGCTGCTTGAAATGGGCTGGTAATACTGTGAGAAAAGGAGGCGCCTGACAAATGACCGATATATTAGTCGTGGAGGATAATCTTGAAATGGCAACGCTGCTTTGCGATTTTCTTAAGGCGGAGGGATATTCAACCATGCATTGTCCTGATGGCAAAAGCGCCTTAAATGCTTTTGAACAAAGCAGTGCCAGGCTTGTAATTCTTGATATTATGCTGCCGGGGCTTGACGGTTTCGGTGTATGCCGTAAAATCCGCGAGAAAGCCAACACGCCGATTATAATTGTCAGCGCAAAAATAGAAAAGGACGACAAGCTAAACGGTCTGATTTTGGGCGCAGATGACTATATTGAAAAGCCTTACGATATTGATATACTGCTCGCAAAGATTAAAGGCATTTTTACAAGACGTTATCAGAGCGATATTATATCTGATGGATTTTTAAAAATTGATAAAAACAAAAGACTTGCGTATAAAGACGGCTTTCCGCTTGAACTGACACAAAAAGAATTTGACTTGCTGCTCCTGCTTATGGAGAACTCGGGCAAAACACTTAATAAGGATTTCCTGTTCAATCAAATCTGGGGCTTCGACAGTTATTCCGAACCGCAGACTCTGACTGTACATATAAAATGGCTGAGGCAGAAAATAGAAGCCAACGCCAAAAAACCGATTCATATTATAACAGTCTGGGGCGTTGGCTACCGTTACGAGAGGTAAATATGAAAAGCTATCTGAAATTTACGATTACAGTTATTATTTTATTAGCACTGGTATTTCTTGGTGCAAATATTATTCTCAGGGCATCGTATAATGAGATTAATGGCCGCCCTTATCGTGTTGAAGCTGAAAGAATTGCAGCAAAAATTGAAAAAGGCGAGGATTACAGTCTTTCAGAATACAGCTATATTACAAATATTGAAGCTGTGGATGAAGGCTTTAAATACGGCAACAGCGATTATCTTGTTAAGGAAATAGACGGAAGGCTCTATCGTTTTGATTATACATATCTCGCAGATAAAAGCTATGAATTAAGGATGTTTAACATATGCTTCGGCATAGTTGCTGTATTTGCCCTTGCTCTGTTATCATTTGTTTATTTCAAAATAATCCGTCCGTTTAAAAAATTCAGCGATTACCCTGTGGAGCTTGCCAAGGGCAATCTTACCGCTCCTTTAAAGGACAGCAAAAATAAATATTTCGGTAAATTTTTATGGGGACTTGACCTTCTGCGCGAAAAGCTTGAAAGCCGTAAGGCCTCTGAGCTTGCCCTGCAAAAACAGAATAAAACCATGATCCTCTCGCTTTCACATGACATAAACACTCCTCTCGGCGTCATTGAGCTGTATGCAAAGGCGCTTGAAAAAGGCCTGTACAAGGACGAGCAAAAAAAGCTTGTGATTGCACAAAGTATTAATGCCAAATGCGAGGAAATCCGTGGCTATGTTAATGATATTGTCAAAACCTCAAGTGAAAATTTCTTGAATTTAGAAGTAAATAATAATGAATTTTATTTGTCTTCACTTATGGATAATATAAAAGCATTTTATACTGACAAGCTGGAGCTTCTGAAAATCAATTTCACCATCGACCGTTTTCCGGACTGTATATTATCCGGTGATTTTGACAGAAGCACTGAAGTATTGCAAAACATAATTGAAAATGCCGTCAAATATGGTGACGGCAAAGAAATCTGTATATGTTTTTCAAGAGAAGATGACTGCCAGCTTGTACACATCCGCAACACCGGCTGCACGCTGAGTGATAACGAGCTTCCGCACATATTCGACAGCTTCTGGCGAGGTTCAAATGTCGGAAGCAACAGCGGCAGCGGTCTTGGGCTGTACATCTGCCGCAGTCTGATGCACAAAATGAACGGAGATATTTATGCTGAAATTAACGGCAGTGATATGTCCGTTACTGTTGTTTTTGCTGTTTCATAATTTACAAAATCAATTATCTGCGCCGTCCTTTTTATCTCCATTCGGAATTCTTCTGAAGATTCCGGCAAGTATAGCGCCCGAAATATTATGCCATACGGAGAATATCGCGCCCGGAACCGTTGCCATGGCAAGTGTAGGAAATGCATTTGCTGCAAGTGTCGTGGCAAGCCCGGAATTCTGCATACCGATTTCAATGGCAACCGCCTTCTTCCTCGGTATATCCATTTTGAACAAAACGCCCACCAGATAGCCGCACAGATAGCCTAAAAGGTTGTGCAGTATTACAATTGCAAATATAACCGCACCGGTAGAAAGAATCTTCTCGCTGTTGTGGGAGACGACTGCTGCCACAATAAGACAGATGGCCGTTACCGACACAGACGGCAGCGCATCCTTGACCTTCTGCGTATATTTTCCGAAAAGCATGTTAATCAGTATACCGAGTCCTATAGGAATAATAACCACCTGAATGATTGAAATAAACATTGCTTTCACATCAACATTTACTGATGTCCTGAGGAAAAGATATGTAAGCGCCGGTGTAAGGAATGGAGCAAGCAGCGTATTGACGCTTGTCATGCCTACGGACAGTGCAGTATCTCCCTTTGAAAGATATGTAATTACATTGCTTGACGTTCCGCCCGGGCAGGTTCCTACCAAAATCACACCTACCAGCAGCTCGTTGCTTAAGCCAAATAATTTTCCAAGAAGGAACGCCAGCAGAGGCATAAAAAGAAACTGTGCGATACAGCCTGTCAATATATCCTTCGGGCGTGAAAACACTACCGCAAAATCGCTGAATTTCATTGTAAGCCCCATGCCGAACATCACTATCATCAAAAGATAATTAATCCAGCCTGTCTGAATCCACAGACATGTTTTTGGGAAAAAGAGTGCAAGTGCGGCAATAACCAGCACTATCCATGCCATATACTTTCCTATAATTTCACTTGTTTTTTTCATAAGCCCAGTCCTTTCAGTTAAAAATATAATCTTACTCACAAACACGATTAAATATACACATACATCGCCGCCGTCATTATAAACAGCATACCAAAATTAAATGCGGAAAACTCTCTTATATACGACCATGTCATCTTAGGATTGTACTTCGTATATTCCCTGAAGGTGATAAGGCTCGCAAGCGACGCAATGAGCGTACCGACACCGCCGATATTTACGCCGATAAGCAGCTGTCTGTAATCCGTCGTAAACTGAGACAAAAGAATTGCCGACGGCACGTTGCTTATAAGCTGGCAGGATATTACGCTGAACAAAAGCGTGCTTTTATCAAGCAGAAGGCTGAATATCTCTCTGACAATTCCTATTCTTGCCATATTGCCTGCAAACACAAAGAATGAAACAAATGTCATAAGCAGCGGATAATCCACCATCCTAAGCGCCCTTCTATCCACAAACAAAAGCACCGCCGGAATAACTATCAGTCCGATATAATAAGGTATCCACCTGAACACAATAATGATTGCAAGCGCAAAAAGCACCGAATACAGCACCGCCCTTTTCGGGTCAAGCTTTGTTCCGTCATCCTCTATCACAAGCTCCTCTTTCTTTACAAACAGACAGCAAACCGTGATAAGAACCACCGCAATAATAAACGGCACCGACATTATCTTCACAAACTCCTCGTTTGGTATGTTGAACTTCGTATATAAATAAAGGTTCTGCGGATTGCCGAACGGCGTGAGCATACCGCCGAGATTTGCCGCTATATTCTGCATTATAAATGTAAACGCCATATACTTCTGCTTCTTCGTTGTGCTTAGCACATAATAGCCGAGCGGCAGAAAAGTAAGCAGCGCCATATCATTTGCAATAAGCATCGATCCAATGAATGTTATGTACACAAGCGCCAGTATCGACATTCTGGTATTTTTGAAATACTTAACTATATTTTTCGCAAGAATATAAAAGAAATTAATATTTTTGAATGCACATACCACTGCCAGTACGCAAAACAGACACGCAAGCGTCTTGCAATCAAAATACCCCAGATACTCCTTATCCGGCGGCACTATAAAGCTTGTAATAATTGCCGCTAAAACCGCAATCGTAAGCACCATATTTCTTTTCGCAAATCTTAATGCCTTTTTAACAAAACCGACCATTCTTATCTTCATCACAATCTTCCTTCGCATTATTAATGCCTGCTTATGCAGGCAGATTTTTTCTCATAACGCACTTATGTGAGCTGCCTCAGACAGCTCACACAAACTTTGTAATTCCAGATAACAATTATTAATCTAAACTTATGTTTCGTCAAGAGGTGATTTTAAAAATGATGTAATATTTAAAATTAAATTTGTCAAATAATCTATCTTTCAAGGAGCTGCTTTAAAAAATAATCACGATTGTTTATAAACATCTCCGTAACCTGATAGCTGTCGGTATCTTCATATTCACATTCATGAATACATCCGCCGTCAAAGGATAATATCTTCGCATTCGGGACGCCTAAAAGTATAGGCGAGTGGCTGGCTATTATAAACTGTGCACCAAGAGCAGCCAGTCTGTCAATCTCCACAAGAAGCGTAAGCTGACGCTGTACAGAAAGCGCTGCCTCCGGCTCATCCAGAAGATATATTCCCTCACGCGCAAAGCTGCCCTGCACAAGCGCAAGAAAGCTCTCTCCATGAGACTGCTCATGAAATGACTTTCCTCCGTAATTTGCGTAAAAAACCTCCGGCGAATCCCCGTCGCGATACTCCTCTGCCTTGCTGGCAACATTATAAAAGCTCTCCGCCCTTAAGAAAAAGCCATTCTTCGGCTTTCTAAAGCCCTTCACAAGCTTTACCGCCTCATGAAGCTCTGAGTGTGAATTATAGGTTGAGAAATTATAATTCTTCGTTCCGCCCTCCGGGTTAAACCCGTAAGCAACTGCAATCGCCTCAAGAAGTGTTGATTTTCCGGAACCATTCTCACCCGCAAAAAAAGTAATGTTGCTGTCAAAGCAAAGCGGTCCTTCAAACTGAATTGCCTCAATGCCGCGCAAATAACTGTTGTGTGATATCCTGCTCCAGTCAATACTGACCTGCCTTATAAATCTGTCGTTCATGCTTTCCATCTGTAAGTCAAACCCCCCAGTAAACTCGTCCGCCAGGCACTTTACTCGCATAAATAAATTTGTATCTATTTTTCAAGCTCACTGCTTAAAAATCATATTCATATTTGTGTGCCGTTTAAGTGAATTTTTATCTTTTATAATATAATCCCATGTCTGCTTATATGTACCCGGAACTGCCAGCTCCGGATTTGAAATAAAATCTATAAACTCTTTAACCTTCCCCTCATATTTTTCAGCAAAATCATCAGACAAAGCTTCTTTTTCCTCATCTGAAAAATCCTTAAGTTCATTATAGAGAACGTGCTCCAAATTACACGAATTATAAAACAGTCGATATTTAATACCATGCACCTTTCCGGTTGAATGAAGTTTTAGCATAATCTGTGCCTTGCATTCATTTCTTTTTATCAATGCTTCAACATTTGGTGCTTCGATGAAATCCTCATGATATCTGACAGCGTCATTGTCTGATTCCATCACACAGTCTTTTGTAAATGTGCCATCAGTATCAGCAATATGAATAATACGGATAAAATCATCCCATTGATAACCGTATCTGCTTCTCAGGCCATCAATCAATTTATCAATTCGTTTTAATACATTGTCTGTGGTTGTATTTTTATCAGAAGTAATATCTCCGTGTACTACTGCAAATTGAACTTCCTCTGACGAAAAAAATTCCTTTAATATGCCACCTAACGCATTTTCATCACTTGGACCTTCAACAATAACAGCAACAACCTTCTTTTCATTCACTATGAAGACTCCTCCCCGCTTTACGAAATGCTCTTGCAATCTTTAAACTGTCAGTTTCTTCATAGATTGCTTCATCCTGCCCGCCAAGAGTAATACTTCTGATATACATGCTTCGCAGGTTATTTGTATCTTTAACATTCTTCATATGAATAAATCGGTTGTCAGGGTTGACAGTTGAAAACATAATGCTCTCTTTATCAAGCATCTCCAAAGCCCTGAGATTATGCGAGGTAAATATCAACTGTCCCTTTGCGCCCTTTTTAAATATAGCAAGCAGTTCCCCCAGCATATACTCAAATATTCCGGCATCAAATTCGTCTATTACTAAACAAATTGATGGATTCCCAAATGCCTGTATCAGCGCATTCAATATTGAAATAATCTTTATAATTCCATCAGACTCCATCCGTATAGGGATAGGCTTTCTGCCTTCCCGAACAGATAATAGTTCAACCTTCCAGCCATCCTCGCCGGAATCCAGTGTCTGCTTTCCGTAATCCTTTACCGAAATGCTCATGCCGGGTATGATTGTATATAATACGGTGTTAATCTGATTCACTATCTCACACAACAGATTCTTTTGATTGCCGTCCAACACAACCGGTTCCATCAGAGGTACTGCAAAATCGCCCTTTGCACCCATCCTGTCTTTTTCAACACGAAATGCCATAGGTAACAGGAAATTCGCAGATATCACTCCCGAATGAGTATTCCTGATAACAAATAAATCTTTAAATGCAAAATTAAAAAGCTCATTTATAACTATCGCATAGTTTTTAAAACCATTATCATAATTTCTGCAGAATATCTCTCTGCTGTTCTCCCCAAAAATATATGAACAGTTGCTCTTCTCGGCAAGCTTTCTGGCTACTATAAGATCTGTTTTCAATTCCTTGTTCTTTTCAATCAATTCATCCAGCCTCTTCTGCGGCTTAAAAATAGAATCCGTATCAGTGCGCAGATAGTCCATAAAAATATTTTTATTCGTTCTCCTGCCATCCTGATTGACTGCACAATTCATATATTCTCTTTGAATATAAGCCTTCTCTGCTTCTTTTTCTATACAAACATGATAACCTACTTCAAAAAGAATATCCTTACCGCAAATCTTGAATTCGGCATTCACTTCCGCTGCCGAAGCATCTACATCTATATAATCAATGATGCTTTGGTTCAGCTCCTCCCCAATCATGATTTGCTGTAAAAAAAACATGGCATCTACAACCGCAGTCTTTCCAGAACCATTCTGCCCATATATACCAAGTATCTCACCACTGCTAAACGACATATCCTTATCATCAGACATCGGCATACTGACAGTTCCCATCTTAACATTTTTAATATTGATAAGCGTTAATGAAGACAATCGAACAACATAATCCTTCATTATCAACCTCCGGTTTGTTATTTTGAATCAATAAAATAATATCATATAAGCATATAAAATGCAATTATAATTTTAAAATAAGTATTTTTTATTTCAATTTCGATTTTATATTCTCAAATATTAATTTTCAAAATAAGATTGTACGGATTGCTCATTCATATACGATACCTAAATAGCAGGTCTTACAAAGGCATAGCTGCCTTATATAAAACCTGCCATCTAAATCAGCTAATATTTCGAAATAATTCTTATAATATCATCTCCATACTTGTTAACCTTCACTTCTCCAAAGCCAGCTATCCTTAACAGCTCAAATTTATCTCTTGGTTTCTTATTGATTAAATCATCAAGCTGGCTGTTATTAAAAATATAATATGGTTTAATATTTTCTTCTTTACTTTTATCCCACCGATACCCTCTAAGTTCATTGTATAAATCAACTTCCTGTATTTGTATGTCGATAATGTTTTTGTTTTGACTTGATGTATTCTGATTTACAGTTTCTTCTTTTTTAGCATCACTTTCATTTCCATTCTGCATATAAATATCGTACTTTGAGGTATAATCTCTTTCTATTTCTTTATGCAGACTTAAAAACCACTGAGCATTGCCAAGCATAGCCTTATCAGATTCCTCAACTTCTTTGGAGGAATTATAGAGTTCTTTAATATAAGCTACAAGCTGGTCTGCTCTAATAACCTTTTCTTTAATACTTCTCGGTGCAAAATTTGCATTCAAAACAGTCTCCGGATTAGCTAAAACTACTACTGATTTATAAAAATTATTAAATAATTTATCTCGAATCATTTGAAGCAAACGATTATGTGATTGTTCCAAAATAATTTTCTTAACTAGTTCAATATGTCTTTGATTTTGAGTTATCGGAGAGTATATACCTACTTCTCTTTTATTATTTTCAACCCTGATAAACGCACCCTTATTATCAATTTTTATATTGCCTATTAAATTTTTGCATTCGATAAATAACACTATTTTTCTTGTTACGACAATAAAATCAATTTGTGCGCTCAAATCTCCGTCTTCAATATATACATCATGTAAAACATACATTGGCATATGGCTATTTTTTAATTCATAAATGATTTTCTTCTCTCCGCTAATTCCATATCCCAGCATTTTTATATCCTGGTTTATTACTTTTTTTCCGTCTGAATTAAGTAATGGTTCCAACTTTTTTAATTGCTCAAGCTGTTTTTCCGCAATGCTGTCCTCTTTTAAAAAAACAGGCTCTCTCATTCTATCAAATAATCCCATAACATATTCTCCTTAGTGTTAAATAATACGCTCTATTTATCCTTCTCCACCTTAAACCTCTCTGCAAACATCTCTTTAAACTTCTTTCTGATTTCCTTGCTGTTCATCTGATTGACGTTTATCTCGCCCTTGTATACTGCTGTCATCAGCTGGATGTACGCTTCTCCGAGGGTCGTAGTGATAAGTCCGGCTGTCGCTCCCGATATCGAACCGCCCAGTATGGTTCCGGCTCCCGGCACAAGCTTTAGAAGATTCGATGCGAGCGTGCGGCCTGCTATCGTGGCACCGCTTGTGCCAAGCGCAGATGTAATAAATGCCATAATGACGCTCTTGCTGACATTCACGCCAAAAATCGCCGTGATTGACGCAATCATCGTTATCTGTGTCGGGACAAGCATTGCAGCATCCGTAAAAGGAACAGGAGCAAATCCCTCACCAAATGATGCCGCTACCGCTGTCGCCACCGCCTTCTGGGCACGCCGTTTTTTTTCTTCCAACGACGCTTTCTGCACATTCTGCAATGTGTCTATAAGTTCGTCCGGCAGTGCCTCCGTCATGACCGATATGAGCTTATCAAGTCCGTACGCCTTGACAATATACTCGTCATCAATCTCATAATCTATCGCCAGAACAGGAACCACCTGCACCACATCCAGATTCTCATCCAGAAGAATATTTTTCAACTGTGCTGCCTTTTTCTTTGAAAATGACTGTGTCAGCACTATGATTACCGGCACCTGAGTTACCCTGTTTTCCTCTGAAAAATCCTTAAGCCACTGTATTTCCTCCGGCTCGACCCTGTTTGACGCAGTATTAATGCAATACCAGATGCAGTGAATCGCCTGATTGATATCCTTTGTCGCAAGACCCGCCCTGATTGTATCCATGATTTCATTTTTAACTTCCTTCTGAACCTCTCTGCCCAGCTCGAAGCCTCTCGTATCATAAACCTTCAGCGGAAAATCCTTCTTTTCAATTCTTCTCATATGCGTAGTCACCGGCTTGCCAATGCCCGTCTCAGCAAGATTCTCCCTGAACACACTGTTAATCAGCGTGCTCTTGCCAACGCCCGTCTTGCCAGCGACCACAATATTCAGGCTCTTAAGGTTTCTGACCTTTTCACTTATCGCCCTGATACATTCCTCAACTATTTTGTCTGTACTTATGTCCATAATCTTCCCTCTTAAAACTTTATCAAACCCCTGCCTGTACCGTACCAGGCTCTTAGGTGTGTTAAAAGCATACTGCTTCCCTGCCTTTTCTGCTTATAAAAGCATTGTATCATCATTTAAAAGAAATGTCATTCAACTTTTAAATGATGATACAAATAATCTGTCATTATTTACTTTGCTGATACTTATCTATCACCTCATAAAGCTTAAGATAAGGCTCGTCTATCATGCCGATATTTTCTCCCAGTTCAAATACCTTCGTATCATCCTCTGCAAACTGCTGCCACCTTGGGAGACCGTCGCCATTTGGGTCTCCGGTCTTTACGAAATTGACCCAGTACTCGGTCATGGCTTCCGAAAGCTTCACATCCTTCTCATCATAAAGCCATGCGTGGCGCCAGAGGTTTCCGTAAGCGTATGGAAGCTCTCCCGCATGATTTGAGCCGAGGCTCTTATTGTCCTTTGTAAAATAGTACTCGTATACAGGTCTGCCCTGTTCTTTAAGATAATTGCTCCATTTATAATGGCTGTAAGTAAACCATATCGCAGACATAACCCTGTTGTAGGAGCCCTTGGCGTCTCCTCCTGCATCTATTATGTATTTGTACGCCTTCTCCTGCGGCTCAGCCGGAAACAGCGCTGTCGCTTCACCGGCATAATCTCCAAGCTGTTTTTTCAGCGTTTCAGCGTAATTATCTTCATTAACCTTTACCGCCATATTAAAAATATCAGCCTCATGTACATTGAAGCCATTCAGCAATGCCTCCTCATGATTTTCTCCCTTTTCGTATGTAAGGTAAGGCTGTTCGGTAATAGCATATCCATCCAATGTCATCGCACTGTTCTGGTATTTTGTGCCCACAAGCTTTGAGGCATCAATTTTTCGAAGCTCATCAATGCTCTTAACTCCAAACTCGTCCATGATATCCTGCCCCATTTTCAGTGCATCATCAAAGCTTCTGAAGGTGTGGTATGGCTCTCTTGCGGTTATACCGCTGCTTTCGGCAATCGCCCTCACAAACAGTCCCGTGCTAAGAGGCGATACGCAAAGTGCATTTACGCTTGATGCCCCTGCCGACTCGCCCGCTATTGTCACCTGCTTTGGGTCTCCTCCGAAGGCAGAAATGTTTTGCTGAACCCATTTAAGTGCCTGAATCTGGTCTAACAGTCCGTAATTACCCGTCGTACCGTTCGGCGACTCCGCTGCAAGCTCCTCATTTGCAAAATAACCGAACACTCCAAGACGATATCCGAAATTCACCACAATAATGCCCTTTTTCGCAAGGTCCTCGCCCCTGTATTCACTATATGAAGGCTGCCCCGTCATAAGTGAACCGCCATGAATGTAAACCAGTACAGGCAAATTGCTTACATCACCTGCAGGCTTCCAAATGTTTAAGTACAGGGAATCCTCGCTTACCGGCTCCCTGAAATTGTCATTAAGACTTATTTTAAAATTGTGGAACCCGAAAATTGATAACAGGGAATCATATATAGGACTGTTTTGCGCCTGCATTGACATAGGTGCAAAATGGTCGCACACACGTACACCCTCCCAGCCGTCAGGCTCCACAGGCTCCTTCCATCTAAGCTCACCAACCGGCGGCTTTGCATAAGGAATACCCGTATACACCTCAACACTTTCATCCTCATTATAAACTCCGGTAAGCTGCCCCTGCGCTATCGTCACAACCTCCGTAGCCTTAGGATTTCTAATATCCACAGCCGGTATCTGCTTAAAAGGCGGTGCTAAAAACTTTACCACGCCAAACAATATAATCAAAAAAGCAATCCATCCTGCCGTGCGCCAAAGCCACGGCTTGTCATATAATGAATTTATATATAATGCTATAAATACAATAAACAAACTGCCTGCTATAAGCCAGTCCGATATCGCGTTCTTTCCAAGCTCAAGTATCACCGCAGTTATAACCGCCGTAATCACAAGCAAAATAATAGTTCCGACTTTTATCTTCATAAGCTTCTCCCGTATATTCTTTGATATATATATTATACATCAAACTAAATAATAAGTGTAAAAAAAATACCGACAGTCTATATTATCAGTAGAAATCAAGATAGTATCGTTGGAAGAATATTTGCTTTTTATATTTATTAAATTATTATATCCTTTAAATATTTCATTACTTGCTCTGGAAATTTGTCAACTTGTTGTTTTTTAGAAAGATATGTACAGCTATCATAGGAATCAGAACTATATGCTTTTGAAAATATACCAAGAACCTTATATGCAGGTCTAACTAAATTCTTTACACTCTCATTATAAAGTGTTACCGGATAATCCACGTTTTTTCCATATCTAAAGCCTACACTTAGTACAGCCTTTGTATTTCCGATAAAATAATCGGACTTAATATAAATGCCACTATTTACAAAGCGACCAATCATGCAGTTATTATAAAGCAACTCTGGAAGATATGGCAGCACATCAAGCTTTTGCTGAACCATTCCCTTATTATCAAGAGAAAAATCTCTTTCAGATAATTTTCCTGTCAAGCATGCATCATAAAATACTGACGCTGAAAGCTTGCTTGTAACGCCAGTCAAATGCAAAAAATTCATACTTCTAAAGCCAACAAAAACTGTTTTTATCTCTTGTCTACTCTGATATACTATCATAAAATGTTTATCATTTAACTTTAGCTGATAATTCTTTGCTGCATTTATTATAATTGGCAATGCAGCATTAACATCATATTTTTTCAACCAAGCACCTCTCCTAAAATTATAAAGGGCTATCCTATCGGATAGCCCTTTATCTTCTGTAATATGCTGATTTTTCTGTTGTCTGCCAACCTGCCATCCTATATTATGGCTTAAATATGGAGTTTTTCTGTTGCTCCCCAACCTGCCAACCTACGAATTGACTTATATATCAGATTTTTATGGTGTCAGCACACCAAAGCGAAACGAATTCGCTCTATTAATAGTATATAAACTCATAAAAAATATGTCAACATATTTTCAGTAAACTTCTTTTTAATAATTCTTTTCACTCACTTCAAAATAGCTCTGCGGATGGAAGCATACAGGGCATACCTCAGGAGCCTCTAAGCCTACTACGATATGACCGCAATTTCTGCACTCCCAGATAGTCACGCCACTCTTTTTGAATACTTCCATAGCTTCAACATTGTGCAACAATGCACGGTATCTTTCTTCATGATGCTTCTCTATAGCGCCTACGCCCCTGAACTGTGCAGCAAGCTCCGTAAAGCCTTCCTCCTCAGCCTCTTTTGCCATGCGCTCATACATATCTGTCCACTCGAAGTTTTCACCCTCGGCAGCATGAAGAAGATTTGCAGGCGTATCGCCTAATTCGCCAAGAGCCTTAAACCAGAGCTTTGCGTGCTCCTTTTCATTCTCCGCTGTCTTTAAGAACAATGCTGCAATCTGCTCGTAACCATTCTTCTTTGCAACCGAAGCATAATAAGTATATTTGTTTCTTGCCTGTGATTCTCCCGCAAATGCCTCCCAGAGATTTTTCTCTGTCTTTGTACCCGCATACTTATTGCCGGCAGGCTTCTCCTCAACAGGTGCCGGAATAACAACCTTTTCAAAATCAGAAGCCGGGTGCTTGCAGAGCGGGCAGATGTAATCAGCAGGAAGCTCCTCGCCAACATATTCATATCCGCAGATTTTGCAGCGCCATATAGTCTGTCCCTCCGGCGTAGTTCCGACTGCCTCCGGCTTTGGCTTAATGCTCTCCTGATAATATTCATAGGTTGCCGACGGTATGTCAGACAGAACGCCCATATCTGTCACATCTGCAATAAACATCGTATGTGTGCCAAGGTCAATGCTCTGGCAGACACTTGCAGAAATATAAGCATTCGTGCCCTTTGTGATGCAGAGTGTGCCATTGTCCACGCGCTTACAGTCTGCATAATTCTCAAATTTATTAACATCCCTTCCTGACTGGAATCCAAAGTGCTTAAACAAATCAAAGGATGCATCCTGACTTATAACAGATGCGCAGAACTTACCCGTTTTTACAATCATATCGTGGGTATAATTTGTCTTATTTACCGTAAGACTTACCTTATTAGGTTCAGCCGTTACCTGTCCGAGGGTATTTGTAATGCAGCCATTGTCCTTCTCGCCTTCAGTGGCTGTCACTACATATAATCCATAACTTATCTTGTACATTGCTTTACTATCCATACACCAACCTCCTTATAATAATTCATTTACTTCACAACACCACTTTTAAATACAAAATACTGCATAGAGTGGAACATTTTTTTCTTATCTTCAAAGCCAAAATTTTTGGAAGACAGCTTAATCGCATAATCAGGATTATATCTCTCCATATAAACCTTTTTTAACGTAAAATTACACGAGTTTTTATCAGAATATCTCTTTTTTCGACAGGAACATTGTGTTTGTGGTTTTTGATATTAAACTAATGCTCCGCTATGCAAATAATTACAGCAGGCTTTCTCCGTCGCCCATCACAGCAATATCAACTGCCGTAGCATCCTCAAGATGGAACATTGCCATCCTGTGTCCTGTTGTCTCATTATAAATATTCTTTAATTCAGGTGATGCATCAAGTGCAGCCTTTTCATACTTGTCATCTTCCTCAAAAACCGCCCTGCCGGTATAGCGCAGCCAGTGTCCGTCAGGCTTAAATGCAACTATCTCAACCAGCGGATTGTTCTGAAGCTGCTTATACACATCCTTAAAATCACCTACTCCAAAGATAACCTTGCCGTCCATCTCCATATGCGCTCCAAGCGGACGAAGCTTAGGCTGGCTCCCATCTGTAGTTGCCAGGAAAAACACACCTGCCTCTGTTAAAAAATCATTTACCCTGCTCATTTAAAAACCTCCCATGTGTATATTTTCTGCTGCTTATAATTTTATCATAAAAGCCGCACCGTATACAATAAAATAATTATAAATCCTGCAGCGTTTATTAAATTATAAGCAATTACATTGTCTCACAATAACCATATTTTCTACTCTTTAGCACCTGTCTGGTGCAAAATAATAAGCATATTACATAGTCTTCACAATAACCCTTATCAGGTTCGCTGTATTAAACTGCAAATCAGCCTTTGTAATCCTATAGCCATCTAATTCTTTTCCTGTATTTACTGCCTCTACAATATCATCAACATTCTTCCGGCAGCCCGGCATCTGCACATCATTACCCGCATAAATACAGCCCGTAGACGCTGAAATAGGATAAATATGGCCAAACTTGCCTGTAAGAGCCGGCAAATCCTGTGATGTAAACCAGTCCGTCATAACAAAGCCTTCAAAGCCCCACTCATCTCTCGCCATGCCCTGAATCAAATCATGGCTGTTCGCCGTATGAATGCCATTGAGCAGATTGTATGAGGTCATAATTGATAACGGCTGCGATGTCTTTACTGCAATCTCAAAGCCCTTAAGATAAATCTCTCTGAGTGCTCTTTCGCTGACATGTGCATTTACAAAGTAGCGGTTATCCTCCTGATTGTTCACAGCAAAATGCTTAATAGTGGTGCCCTTGCCTTTATGGCTCTGTACGCCTCTTGTCACTGCCGCAGCAACACATCCGGATATAACCGGGTCCTCTGAATAATATTCAAAATTACGTCCGCACAGCGGGTTGCGGTGAATGTTAAGCGCCGGTGCAAGCCACAAATCAACACCAAACTGCTCCATCTCACTGCCTATCATATCGCCAATTCTCTCAGCCAGCTCAGTATTCCATGACTGTGCAAGCGCCCAGCCGATAGGAATTGCAGTACAATACTGATAATAGTCCTCTGTATCTTCTTCCTTTACGGACGGATCAAACGGATTGACAAAATCGCCCATAGTGTCTCCGCCTGCAACAAGGCTTCCGTCCTTTTTATTAACCTTGAAATGAGGCTGCAGACGCAGTCCTGCCGGACCATCAGCCAGAATAAGATTTTTAATGCCCCTGCTATCCTTACATACCGAGGATGTATCACCTGCAGCACCCGGTATTGTATAAGAAGCATTTCCGACCAGACTTCCCATATCCGCACGAAGAGTTCCAACACAGAACTGCGCCATCTCATCCACAGTAAGCTGCGATACCAGCTCCTCAACTGTACATTTTCCTTCAATAACATCCTGCATTGTGAGCATTTTTGTCTTGTCTGTAGTATATTCTGTCCTGCTGCCCTGATATGTCATCATCCTTGTATTGATTGCGGTCTTGTCAACAATACTTCTTTTTACCGCCTCACACTCAGCAGCGTTTTTCTTTGATAAAACAAAGGCCTCGTCCGGCTTTATCTCGTCAAGCTTCACATCCAAAGCGAACAGATTCTCTCCCTGTGCGTTTTTAATCGTTTCGTCCAAAACGAGTATTCCCGCTGCCATGGTATTTGCAGAACTGTTGCCCACGCGTATAACATATTCACCCTTTTCAAGCACCCATGCCGCAAGCTTTTCAGAATATGATGCCATATCTGCAATATCAAATTCAATTGTTACCGTCTGCTCCTGTCCCGGCTCTAAAAGCTCTGTTTTCTTATATGCAGCCAGCTCCTGATATGGTTTGTCAAGCTTGCCATCAGGCGCACTGTAATATACCTGCACGACCTCCTTGCCGGCATACTCACTTCCTGTATTCCTAACCTTAACAGACACCTTCACCTTGTCACCGTCTGCCACGGCACACTGCTCTGATAATTCAAAGTCCGTATATGACAAGCCATAACCAAAAGGATATTCAGGCTCTATGCCAAATGAATCAAAATAGCGGTAACCCACATAGATACCGTCCTCATACATCTCGTCATGCACGCTCTCATTGTGACTGAACTTAGCCGACGACGGATAATCCATGTAATTCTTTGCCCATGTATCTGTTGTTTTGCCTGACGGATTCGCTTTGCCGGTAAGCACATCCAAAAGTGCATCGCCGCCTATATTTCCAAGCTGATTCATCAAAAGAATAGCATCCACGCCATCAATGGCATCAAGCTCAGACAAATCCATCACGCCGCCTATATTAAGCACCACTATTGTATTTTTATAATTCTGCGCAATAAGCTCTAAGCTTTGCTTCTCCTCCGGGAATAATGTATAGTCTCCAGGTCTGTCAAACCGGTCCGCACCCTCGCCTGAGTTTCTTGTAATTACATAAACAGCAGTATCAGTATCAGACAAAATGATATCATCCCTTGTAATCATGACAGGTGCCGGTTCCCTATAAGGTTCATCAAGCAGCATAACAATTGGCGGCACACCGCGTTTTTCTGCTTCTTTATTTGCCCATACCTCATAATCTTCCTTTGACTTTTTTAAATTTGTATCCTGTCTGTCAAGCCATTCTGCAGTAGTTATTTCAAAGCCCGCATTTATAAGCCCCTGCTCTATATTTACGTTACTTCTGGTATTAACATCACCCGAACCAGTTCCGCCTTTAACAGTATGTCTTACGCCATTTCCAAATGCCGCAATCCTTCCTGCCGTCTTAAGCGGCAGCACTCCATCATTTTTCAATAAAACCATACATTCTCCTGCAAGCCTGCGTGTAAGCTCCATGTGTCTTATCTCACGCTCTTCAATCTCAGGCGACCTTGAAGCAAAAATTTCAGACATATAATTCTCCTCCTTCTTGTTATACTATCATTATAATACATCTGCACTTAAAACTTATGGCATCATATTCTGTCGGCTTATCCCCACGATATTCATTAAGCGCATCACGAATCAGCCGGTGAATCAAGAATTATTAACGGTTTGTTATATTGTTCTTTTTTACGTGTACGAATAAAGAACCGAATCATAAGTATTACCAGCACTATGTCAACAAATGCCATGCTAACTCCGACAATGGCAATATTATCATTAAGTTCAATAAGCTCCTGTGTCAAGGAATAGTCATAAATACCGTGAAGAATAAAAGGTATTAATACTGCAAGCACACCAAATATCTTTTTTCCAGTATACAGTCTTTTTCCATAAAGCCACCCCATGATAAAACCATATCCTATATGTCCCATTGTGATTCCTCGCACAATCATCATTATAGGAGTGGAGCCGATAGCATATATTATATCCTCCGCAACACCAAAACTAGCGCCAATTATCGCCATAAAAGCAACAACATCAGCCCATGAATACTCGCTGAATTTATTTTTTAATAATATCTTTAAGCAAAAGAATTTAACAATTTCCTCAGCAAAAGCCAAAACAATAAAGGAATAGATTGCTTTATAAACGAGCTGATTCATATTAGGAAAAAGTGCAAGTCTCAATATAACAATAGCAACAAACAGTACTCCTGAAACAACTATAATCGGCAAAACACTGATTGCTCCTGTTTTTATTGCAAAATTGCAGCTTTTTTCATATAAAGGATCATCCTTTTTGCGTTTTTTAAGCCATAAAATAATTAAAACCGCCGGAATAATACTTACAAATAAACTAATCAAAAAAATAATCATATGTGATTCCTCCAACTGTATTTATAATATGCTATAAGCTCCAGCAGCTTAATAATTCTCCCAGAAATCATATGCGTCGTCCCAGTCATCAAAATCAACTCCCCAAGCGTCATCTGCATAATCATCAGGGTTATCATAATCGGCAGGATCATTTATCAGGTCAGAATAATCTCTTGTAGTCTTCTCCTGTGAAGATGTGTCGCCTTTACCTGAATTATTATTTAAAGCAGCAACGCTGGATTCTTGCGGTTCTGAACCTCCAACCGTTTCCCGTGAATCTGGTTCCGTACTGCGTGGCTCTGTATATCCGGTACTATTAAATTTCCGATGTTTATAGCAGTAATCGCTGTCAGCCTCTCTGTAATATGTACACCCCGGTGCTTTGCACACCCTGCTTTCATTCTTTGGAATTAAAAGAGTAACCCAGCCCGCTATTGAAATAACACATAGAAGCGCAATTATAATTTTGTAAAATCTACTGCTATTCTTTCCGCTATCCATATCTACCTCCCGGCATAAACAGTAATACGTTTTATCACATATATTATATCATATATTATAGAGATTTATAAAGACATTTCTGTCAGAATAGACTCTCCTTTAGAATAATCATCGCAGGTCCACTCCCACTTTTCTGAAAGCTCAAGCCTTCCATCCGACAATACTGCCGGCATGCTGTGACACTTTCCTGTCTTTATCTTCATACATTTATTCATATGATGATATACAAAGTCCAGTTCACCATTATGTTTTACCGTACCAACAAGAGAACCCTTTAGTATCTCTCCACCGCTGTACTCAGCCCATAATAGACTGCCGTTTTGATGATATATAAAGCAAGTCTGTCCACTCACCTCACCATTATCCGAATTCATCTTTGGAACGAACCTTCTGCCATCATAATTAATATCAGTCGGGCATTTATGCAATTCCTTCTCCATAATTTCGTAAGCAAGTATCACGCCGTTATCCAAAAAATGTTTTTCATGCTTAATCGTGCGATACCCTAACTTTTCATATAACGCCGCTGCCGGAAGTGATGCGTCCAGACATACCCTGTCATACTTTTCACATATGCGGCCTTCTATCGTATTAATTATAAATGAACCGTACCCTTTTTTCTGATATTTAGGCAGCACATAAACGCGGGTGATATGATTACCCGAAAAGCAGCCTGTCGCAACAATCTGCCCATCTATCTTAAGCACGCTTACGTCTCCACCTTCAATATCCTTTAAAATAGTCTCTCTGCCGTGATGCTCACAAAAAAAGTCCACAACCTCCTTAGGATAATACTTAGGATATATCTCTTTAATGGTACGCTGTACAACGTCATACACAGCCTCCAAATCATTTTTGTACGCTAATTCAAATGTCATAATGCGGTATCTCCTCTAAGTGTCTTTACAAGGCCTGACCAAAATCCGATACCAGAGGTTCCTGGTATCGTCGTTTTTTATTCTATGGTAAAATTATACTTGATTTATAGCAGAAAATCAATCCGGCAGATTAAACCTCTCCTTAATCATCCTTGCGACAGCCTCAGGCTTAAGATTTGTGTTGTCTATCTTCATATAATGCTCAAAAGGTATCTCCCCCTCATTGCTTACAAGCCGGTATTTTGTCTCTTCATGAATCATTCTGCTTTCCGAGACGGCAATATCTCTCTTTGATGCCTTGTTTTTAAGCCTGTTTTCCGTCCTGTTTCTCTCAATACGCACTGCACGGTCTGCAACCAGCTCAACGTAATACACAGTTCCGCCCGTGGCTTCAAACTTATCCGTGACCGATTTGATATAGTCCCAGTCCTCCTTCATGTCGAATGCCCACATAAAGGTGAATATCATTCCCTGATAATCTGTCTTTAAAAACTCATCAAATATAACCTCCCGAAGCCTGCTTACTACAGATGTTTTATAATCTCCAAAAATCTCAATCACCGGCTCTATTGTCATATGATTGTGAAAAAGTCTGAAATCAGTTATCTTCATAAGCTCCTGCCCGACAGTCATCTTCCCGACAGCTCCGCTGCCAATAAGTATTATTAAATCCATAGTTTAATTCTCCATTCTTATACACATATTTTTTATATCAAAATAAATTATTTTGTATATCGGCGTTTATCTGCTGCCGCCGTCAAACACTATAAGCGACACTAAAATATTACTATATATATTGGGCCGTTTATTTGCTGCCGCCGTCAAACACTATAAGCGGTATCAGCATCTCATCCTCAGTAACGCTTCCATGCATTGATACCCACAGCTCCTCCGGCGTCTCATGATTAAAATAAATCGTCAGGTTATCAGTTGCTATCGCAAGATAATCGCCAAGCATTCCCCTAAACTGCTCATGATGCCTGCCTGTTCCGAATAAATTTCTCTCAATTGCATCCTCCACCGTCATTAATAAAAATCTATCGCCAAACTCCCTGTTAAATTCTTTTTCAAAGAATTCCTTCTTATCTTCCTTTACGAAGAAATTAAGCACTCGCGGCTCAAGCGACGGCAGCCTTACAAGGCAGTCGCAAAGCTTCGGATAATCCTGCCATATTACAAAATCATTGTCTATATGTCCGTGGTCTGCCGTAACCACAATCAGCGTATCCTCCGTCTCATCAGCCAGCTTACTTATAATCTGCTCCATCTCTGTCATATTTTCATGCACTTCTTTTGATGTGCAGCCATATCGGTGCAGCAGACCATCCGGCTTATTCCAGTAGGCATAAATGTATTTCTTTTCAGGCTCATGGCACAGACTCTTAATCATACCGCAGATTTCCTCAAGGCTCTGCGGGTGCGGCTCCTGAAACGGTGCAATCAGGTAAGCCTGATTTCCGGTCTTCTTTATCTTATCAACCACATTTTCATAAGGCGTCACCGTCCACGGCACATTGTAATCTGCCGCCGGCACCTCTGTTCCCTGTTCAAAATTAAAGAAAACCGTGATATTCTTATCAACCGTCGGATAGTAGCAGTCCCAGCCAAGCCAGCTGTGCTCGCAAGGCTGCAGTCCCGACATGGCTGATGTCGTGGCAGCAACGGTGGTTGACAAAAACACCGACTGATAAATTCCGGCAAGATGGCTTCTGAACGCGCCGTTTTCATTAAGATGTCCTTCAAGAATCGCCTTTCCCATGCCATCCAATAAAATCACAACAATATTTTTATAATCCTTCTCCAGATACTTATCCAATAAAGGCAGTGTATCTCCTACCGTCTGCGCCCCGAATTTCTTTAAAATCGAATTCGGCAGGTTTGCAATGCATTTTTTATAATCCGGCCATACTAATTTTCTCATGATTCGTCTCCTTTTCATAACAAATATATTTCACGTGTTATAATTCTCGAATGCTTTATTCACATACACCCATTACTTTTTGCAAGTCTTTCACAGGTGTCTTATAGCTTCTTTGTCGTTATATGAACATTATCCTGTATATTCTTCACAGCAATCTGATACTCGTCCTCATAAATGACCTCGCCCGGGATTTCGTCTGTCTCAGACATATACAGCTGCACTCCGTATTTTGCCGCCATATCCCTGTAAAATGTCATCTCTTCATAAATGCGGTTCCCCTCAGGGCTGTTCTTAAACCATGTAACTGCGCCATCCGGGTTTCCCCGGTCATAAAAGTGCGGAACCGGCAGTTCTCTTTCAAAGTATTCACGGTTTTTCCAGTAGTCCTTTGTCTCCTCTTCGGATAGAATCCCGGCTTCAACGAGCTTGTATACAGCAGTAAAAATGCCTCTCGGCTGTTTTGTGGCGTATGCCACATCTGACGAATGAACGCGATAATACTTCATATCAAAGTGCCTCCTGTTTTTTTATAAAAAAAGACCGCCTACCCTGCAAAGATAAGCGGTCTCAATAGACAATTAATTTTAATACCGAGGTTACTCTTCTTCGCATTTCAAATATTCAAGTACGAAATTAAAACCATGCTCATTATAAATGTGCATAGCATCAAGCATAATATATGAATATCTGACTGCCTTCCTGTTCATGAGTAATCTCCTTTCAAATTGTATTGGATTTATTGTAGCTCTGAACAAATAATCTGTCAATATATATCTTTATTCTTTTTATATGCCTTCGCCCACTTAGATATCTCCTTCATTTTGGCATAATTATTTGTGTTCTCGGTGCTTAAGCTTTTATAAAGCTTAAGTCTCTCCGGCGATAATTCTCCTCTTTTAATCGCCGCCTTAACAGCGCAGCCGGGCTCTGTCTCATGCCTGCAGTCGCTGAATCTGCAATGTCTTTCAAGCTCCACAATATCCGAAAATGTATTGTCTATGCCTTCTTCATTGCCCGCCATACCGACCTCGCGCATTCCGGGCGTGTCAATAACAGCTACGCCGTTTTCCAGCAAAATAAGCTGCCTGTGCGTTGTTGTATGCCTGCCGGTAGAGTCTGACTCCCTTACATCGCCGGTTTTCATAACATTTTCACCGCATATGGCATTTAAAAGAGTTGATTTACCCGCGCCTGAGGAGCCCATGAGGCATATGGTTGTTCCCGGCTTGAAATACTCCTTAAGTTCATCAATTCCTATTTCATACAATGCACTGACTGCATGAACTCTGATTTCCTCCGAAATCGTCTCAACCTCGCTTATGTATCTTCCGGTGTTGCCGCAAAGGTCAGACTTCGTAAGAATAACCACCGGAACCGCACCTCCCTGAAGTGCAACGCTTGCATATCTTGCAATCCGGTTGTAGCTGTAATCCTCGTTTAATGACGTAATGATAAACGCATAATCTACATTTGAAACCATGTACTGCATCACGCCTGTCTTTGCCTGGTCAGGTCTTTTTAACAGACTGCTCCTTTCGCAGACCGACAAAATCACGGAATCTCCCGACGGATTGTATCTGAATGTCACGTAATCTCCCACAACCGGCAGTTTTTCTGCTGTCTCTCCATAAAAGCTGCCCTTAAGCTTTGCAGGAATATCCTTTTCCCAGAACTTAATAGTATAACTGTTCTTTCTAATCTCCGATATTCTGCCAAGCCTTTCCTTATGCAGCCACTGACATGAAAGCTTTAACGGCTTGTAATAAGGAAATTCCTTTGTATACGCTTCAATCTGCGCCTTATCCTCACACTCCTCAAAAACCGGTGCTTCATAAAACTTTCCATTTATATTTTCAAAGCCTTCATTCAGCGGATATGCCATAAACGCATCAAAATTTCCTAACACAGGATGTACAATTCCGAACTTATCACACGTTACAAAGCCATGCCTTGGATAGTATTCCGGTTCGCCGCAAATAACAATGCCCTTATACCCTGCTTCCTTTGCCAGCGCAAGCGTAGTCTCCAAAAGCTTTGCGCCTATACCTAGGCTAAAGCAGGTCGGCTCCACCGCAAGCGGTCCAAACGTAAGAACCTCATGCTCCGTATCTCCATCCACAACCCTTGCCCTTGAATAAAAAATTGCTCCGACAATACGTCCGTCAAGCTCTGCCACCCTGCTAAGCTCCGGGACATACTCCTTAGCCTCCCTCAGCCTGTGAACCAGCAGATGCTCATTGCAGCCCGGTCCGTGAATATTCCAAAACGCTCTAAGCGTCATATGCTCTGTATTATAATAATCTTCCTTGGTTTCTTTTCTGATAATAATATTATTCAATGTTAAATCCTCCATCTTTCTTTATTATTTACAACCCGGATGAAGGCCTCCGATAATAGATTTTTAATAGAAATTTAGACTAAAGTCGAATGAACTGCCGCCCGCAGCGCATCTTTAGCAGAGCGTTTTTATTATATATTAAAGCCCCATGGCTCATTCCTATATAACAAAAACCGTGACAAATAAGCCACGGTCAAACTACATCTGTAAAATCAATTTGATAGCTTCGTAAACTGCCCTAAAAGCAACTAACTCACGACACAATATATCAAAAATCACAAACCGAGGTCTTCATACTATATTCAATTACAATCTCTATTCTCTTCGCAATCATCAATACTACCTCGCTTTCTTAATTATTTGACTTTATTAAGTATAGCAGACAAGGATATTAAAGTCAATAATTTTTATATAATTGATTCTGCTCCATTCCTAGCAAACAATACTTTTTTTACACAACTTCACCTAATTTATGAGGCTATAGTCAAAAGATATTTTGCCCTCCATGATACCTGAGGATTGCTATACACTACGTGACATCACATTATCAATCAATATAAAAATCTTTAAATAAGGCCTCTATTCTTGCATCTGTTTTTTCAACCATCTTATTTTTTAGCAGTATCTTTTCAATCTTTTTTCTTATAAATTCAATAGAAATGGCAGCTATAAAAATAGTCACAATGCATAATAAAAGGTGTGGTATTACTATTATAATCGATTTATTTAAAACCCTGTCTATGTTAAATATATTCTTCCAGATTATATCTTTTGTATATGTATTATCGTGTAAAAGATAACATGCAAACGTACTGCCTGCTATAAAATTAACTGTTTTATTTCTAAAGTTCTTTTTGCTAAAAATTAAAAAAAGCGCAATACCTGCAATAAGAATTGTAGGTGAATACATTTTATGAAAATAATTTGCTTTATCCAAATCCCATGTCATATTGTATTTTTCATGGAAAAAATACAATACTAACGAAGAACCCCACATAATCATTATCATCAACCAAAATGTTATTTCTGCCCTCTTTTGAAGCAGCACAGGCATATCTGTGTGTTTCAGATATGCACCTATTAAATAGATAAAACAAAACCATCTTATATTATCCACCATAAAGTGCGATGACACAAATATGAACGGAACAATTGAAAGGAAAAAGCCCAGAAATATAAGCAAGCCATAGTTATTATTTATCTTCCTTGCAACTATATTTAAAAACGGACTTAAAATATACATTCCAATGTACGCTGTAACAAACCAGTAAAGTCCGTTAATCGGAGATAAAAGAGTGTTTATCGCAATATTAATATTTATATCCCTGTTAAATAAAAATAATATAAACAAAGCTATTAATGCATAAAATAATGTTTGCATGGCAATTCTTAGCACATTCGATAATTTAAAACTCTTATCAACCATAAAATATCCTGTAATTAAGACAAAACAGGTCACGCCAAGCTTTCCGCCTACATTTAATAGCGATGCAACAATATAATTGAGTGTAACATCACTTTCCAGCATCCCTCCATGCAGTGAGTAATGACTTGCAATTATCAGAATCATACTGACAATTCTCAGCAGCTCAAATTTACTTTCCCTTTCTCTGATTGGCATCAGCTCCTCCACCTTTCTGTAAATTATCATTACCTAATATTCAAAAGCACCCTTACTATACCGGCTCCTGTTTTACAGGAATAATTTCTCCAGCCACCTTGCAATTCCATCCTCATCATTGCTTCCGATGACAACATCCGCAATCGCCTTGACTTCATCAATTGCGTTACCCATTGCAACTCCGACCCCCGCCATCTTAAGCATCCCAATATCGGCAAAATCATCCCCGAATGCAATCACATCCGCAGGCGCAATCCCACAGCTTTTGCACGCAAGCTCAATTGCCGCCTCCTTTGTAACGCCTTTTGGGGTGTATTTGTACCAGAAACCGTCAGAAAAACGGACTGCGTCACAATCCGGTAGCCTTTGTGCAAGCTGCTTTGCCTTTTCTTCATCAAATATCTCCACGCACATTTTCAGTGCTTCTTCAGAAAAATCGCTAAAATCTGTCCAGACGCTGTCGCCCCAGCTCTTATCAAGCTTTTGCGGGTCAATTCTGTAATTCCAGTAATGTGTATCCGGCGTGTCCAGAGTTATCTCAACATCTTCGCCACACACCTGCCTGACTGTGTAAATCATCTCACGGACTGTTGCAGGCGAAAATGCCGCCTTATATATGTATTCGTCCTTTTTCTTCACAAGCGCACCTCCGCTTGTAATAAGAATGTCCGGGCGAAGCTGTCCCAGAAATGTCAGACAGTTGCACTCACTTCTTGAAGTAGAAACGCCTATCAGATACCCTCTCTGCCTGCAAATATCCAGCTGATAAAGGCTGTCCGCCGATATGGTTTTATCGCTCCTAAGAAGTGTTCCATCCAAATCAAATAATAATAATCTGCTCATTAAATGCCAGACTCCTTAAATAATATTTATTCAATTAACTCCCTTTTTTAAAATTTTCTATTTATGCACTTCCACGCTTCAATCAGTCTCTCCAGGCTCCATGCCGCATTCGCCGGACTGGTTGAAGGCAGACATAGCGCCTCCCTGTTAATCACCGGCTGTGTGTATTTCTGATAATATTTGTACGCCGTCTTACCATTAACATAAATTGTCCTGATATCAGCATCCCTAAGAATAATATTGATATCATTTGCAGTAACGTTTCTTATGGTGGCATCTGACGAGCCTTCAATATCACAGGAGCTTATCACATCCCAGAGTGCAATATGATTGCGAAGCAGAAACGCCTTCTTTTCTTCAACTGTCGCAGGAACCTTTTCATCAAATATTGAAGCAATTACCCTCCAAAACCGGTTCTGCGGATGTCCATAAAAGAAGCCTTCTTCTCTTGATTTTACGGAAGGGAAGCTTCCAAGAATCAAAACCTCTGAAGTCTTATCAAATACAGGCGGAATTGGGTGAAGAGTCATAACAGGTTACCTCTTTTCTTAAAACTGTTCTTTAATCTTAATCAGCAAAAAGCCCTTTATAATCAATATCGTAAAACATAAAATTGCCGCATACGGCTGTCTGGTTATAATAAATATTACCGTTGCAACCGTTGACAAAGCAAGCCCGGTAATAAGCCTGTGGCGGTTCCATGCCGGTCTGTCAAGATTACTTATAATGAGTCCGCTGATACCGTTTAACACAGTAATACTGATGATAAACACAAATACTGTTTTTACCCACGGATTCACCCCGTTCATATTAAACAACGATACTGCTGTCAAATCCGCACCATTTCCGAACACAGGAATGAACAGAAGCAAAGCTGTAAGAACATCCAGTGTGCTGCATATTGCAGAAATATATCTGCCGATGAACTCCTTTTTATCATTTTCCGCAACAGAAAGAATCTCTTCAGAACAAATCAGTTCGTCTATAGTAACCGAAAAAAAACGTGATATTTCCTTCAATGAATCAATATTAGGATAACCCCTGCCGGACTCCCATTTTGAAACTGCCGTTCTTGAAACATAAAGTGCCTGTGCAAGCTCCTCCTGCGTAAGTCCCCTGCTTTTTCTAAGCTCCTGCAGCTTCTCGTTAAACTCCATATATATCCTCCCCTGCTTTTTTATCAACTAACAATACAAAAGCTTTATATATACAAAACATTCCAAAGCTTAATAAAACCGAACCTGCAATATCCGTCGCCCAGTGTACGCCCGCAATCAGCCTTCCAATCACCATAAATGCCGAAAACGCCACCGCTAAAGCGTTTATTATTCCTCTGACATGCTTATATTTGCATCTTCGCTCAATCTGAAAAATAAGCGTCGGCATTACGCTTAAAACCAGCAGTGTTGTTGAAGATGGATATGAGGCTTCCAAAAAACCGTCTATCAGAACAGGTCTGTAATTGATAGGTATCATTTCGAAAATCAGGTATCCGAAGATTACCACAATATAGTAAATTCCTAAAAAAATAATGTCCGTATCGACCTTAAACAGGCTTCTTCGCTTTATCAGCTGAACAAAGCCCAGAGCGCCAAAGCCTATACATATTGCTATAGGAACCAGCCCCAGCCAGTCGGTAATGGTATAAATCGTCATATGTACGCCAGTAAGGCAGTGGAACCATAAATTAAATGTCGCAAAACCAATCAATGTTCCGTTTTGTCCTGCTGCCTGTACATCCACGTACTGAATAAGCACGGTCCATAATACAAATGCTGCAATAAGCACTGAGCCTGTTATAAAACAATTTTTACAATTTACTTTTTTCTTCATTTTCATATCATCCTTTCATTTTTACACGGGTAGTCAAACTGATGAATCCGGCTTTCCACGACATCTTAGACCTGATTATCTCAGCCTTCCATGACATTTCCAAACCGAACTCTGTCTTTTGCCCCTCGTCTAAACTGAAGGTAGCGAAAATCTCTGAAAATGAAAAGAATCACTCCGTCACATAGGTGATACGAAGCGTGTCAATGTATATTTTATATTATTTTTCTGCATCTGCGCATTATTTATTTTATCACAATCCATAAATAATTTATATAAGAAAAAAGCCCAAGCCGCAAGTGGTATGTATCCTGTTTACCGGGCACCCCGGCAAGGAGCATGCATATTACTTGCGGTTTGGACTATAAAACTTTTCTATTTTGTTTAAAATACGGTATGCTAACCCGGACAGTCAGGTTTATTCTGAAAGCGCATCCCTCCATGTTGCCGGCTTGAAATAATCCTTAAGAGGAAGAAGTCTGGCATCAACATCTACTCCAAGCACTGAATTGAAGTTGTTTGTTGCCTGCATCTGTGCAGCAAATCCAACGATAATAATAATCTCCTCATCAGTATAGAACTTGCGGAGTCCGTCAAGCAGTTCATCTGAAACCTTTGTAGGATCCTTTACAATCTGCTGTCCAAGCTCCTGTAAAAGCTTCTCGTTCTCCGATGTCTCAAAATCATTAGGATCAAGACCAAGCTCCTTAAGGTCGCTTATAAAGAACAGCGAGCACAAAATGCATCCGTTTGTAGTAGAAACCGAGTGTGCATATATTGTAGCTGCACGTAAGCCTACAGTATTTACAAGGCTCTCCCATGAATCATACCAGCCCATAAATGCCTTGTATGTACCATAGTCCTGAAGCATTACAAGCTTCATATTTGTTATCTTTCCCGCTGCTTCAAGCTTCTCATAAGCTGCCTTTGCCTCTCCTGTAAGTTCATTTGGTTGTTTTAAATTTACTCTTGCCATTTTATTAATTCCTTTCATATTTTTTTTATCGTGGTCAAAAGATATTTTGACCTCATAATACCTACGGATTGCTACACACTACGTGCTCGCGCAATCCCAGATACCACTCAAAATCTTTTTAACTGCTGATGCCTATAAATTGAAGTACACTGTCTACTCCTACAATCCTGTCCGGCGTCATTATAGTGCCAGCGTCAGAATTTCCTGAATTTTTTCTGCATCCAAAGGCTCATAGTGTCCTACGGTGCCGTTTCTTGTTGCTCTCTTTGCCATGATTTCAAAATCCCTGTCATCAATATTTAACTCGGAAAGCTTTGTCTTAAGACCAAGCTTTCTAAAGAACGCCTCAAGCCTCTCAGAAAGAATATATGCTCTTTCAGACTCCGAATAATTATAAGAATCCGCTCCAAACAGCCTGTTTGCTAAAAGTGCAAGTCTCCAAGGCTTGTTTTGTGCCATATACCTTGTCCATGCCGTTATGACTATCGCCATGCCTTCACCATGTGTTATGTTATACTGTGCCGAGAGCTCATGCTCAATACGATGAGAGCCCCAGTCTGCACTTCGTCCGGCATCTAGAAATCCTCCATGTGATACGCTTGCAAGCCATTGAAGCTCTCCTCTGGCATTCACATCCTTCGGATTTTTAAGCAGCTTGTCTGCATTTACAAAAAGAGCTTTTATTGCACCTTCAATAAGATAATCTGTAGTATCTGAATATCTTTCATCCGAAAAATATCTTTCTAAAAGATGAGAAAGCACATCTGCAATTCCTACATAGGTCTGATAAGCAGGAAGACCCACAGTATATTTAGGATTCATAATCGCAAATTTCGGAATGATTCTGTTATCCTCAAAGCCAAGCTTCCACTCGCCATTTGAAAGAATAGCTGCATTTGAGGTTTCAGAACCGCTGGAAGCAGTTGTTGCAATTACTCCGATTGGAAGAACCTTCTTTGGAGATATGCCCTTATCAAAAAAGTCCCACACATCATTCTCGTATGGAATTCCAAGTGCGACTGCCTTTGCGGTATCAATCGAGCTGCCGCCTCCTACTGCAAGCACAAAATCAACGTTATCCTTCTTGCCCTGCTCTACAAGCTGTCTTACCAGCTCAATTGATGGATTCGGAACTACATTTCCGTTCTCCGAAAATTTAATGCCAAGCTCGTTTACGGCATCCTTTATTACAGAATATATACCAAGCGTTTTGATAAAGTCCCCACTGTATACCAGCAGCAATGATTTTACTTCATATTCACTAAGCAGCCCCTTTAGTTTTTTCTCGCTGTCTTCTCCAAAAACAATCTTTGCCGGATTGTAATATTCAAATCCTATCATTACTTAGCCTCCTTACTGCAGAGGAACAACTGCTCCATCATATGTATCTTCAATATATTTGCTAATTTCCTGGCTCTTTAGCACTTCAACAAGAGTAAGCAGCGCCGCATTATCTTTTTTGTCTGCCGATGTTGCAATAATGTTTCCATAGGTGGTAGCTGCAAGGCTGTCATTTGCTTCAACAGCTAATGCCTGTTTGATATGGAGTCCTCCTTCAATTGCATAATTGCCATTGATAACCGCCACATCTACATCCAGCAGTGCAGCAACAAGCTGCTCCGGAGCAAGCTCCTTAAACTTAATATTCTTTGGATTATCTGTGATATCCTCAACTGTCGCATTAATTCCTGCATCCTTATTAAGCGTAATAATTCCCTCCTGTGCAAGTAAAAGCAGCGCTCTTGCTTCATTTGTAACATTGTTAGGAACTGCTACAACAGCTTCATCAGGAAGCTCTGATAATGCCTTTGTCCTTCCTGCATAAATTCCGAAAGGCTCATAATGAATAGCGCCTATAGACACCAGACTCGAACCGTTTTCTTTATTGAACTGCTCAAGATAAGGAACATGCTGAAAATAGTTTGCGTCCAGACTGCCCTCAATAACGCCTGTATTCGGTGTAATTGAATCCTCAAGCTTTACGATTTCAAGTGTTATGCCTTTTTCTGCAAGAATCGGCTTTGCCTTTTCAAGGATTTCTGCGTGCGGAGTAATGTTTGCTCCAACCTTTATTACAGTGCCTTCTGAGCTGTTTGATGAATCTGATGCATTCTTCTTTGCCTGATTTGAATTTGAGCATGCAGTTATTGCAAATAAAAGTACTAAAATAACTACTGCTGATATAATTTTCTTAATCTGATTTTTCATAATGTTTTTCTCCTTTTTACTTTATACTTTGATTTTTAATTTATAGATAAATCCCTTCTGCCATATCTCTTATATGCTTATGCGGGATAATATCACTATTTTCTTTTCTTCTTTGCGATTAGATTGCCGCCCTCTGAAATAAGCATAACCATAACCACAAGAATTGCTACTGTTGTCCAAAGGACATCCTTTTGATATCTGTAATATCCGTACTGTAAAGCTATGGCTCCAAGACCGCCTCCTCCGATTACTCCTGCCATGGCTGAATAGCCCAGTACTGTTGCGACATTAATTGCTGCGCCTAAAAGCAGCGACGGAGTCGCCTCCGGTAAAATAAAATGTATAATAATATATATGGGCGAGGCGCCCATAGCGGAGGCAGCCTCAATAATTCCGGGCGATACCTCGCTAAGCGACGATTCAACCATTCTTGCAACAATCGGTATTGCACCCACGGTAAGCGGCACGATTGAAGCCACTGTACCTATAGATGAGCCTGTTACAAATCTGGTAAACGGAATTAAAAGCACCAGCAGTATCAGAAACGGGAGAGACCTTCCGACATTCACAATCAGCCCTAAGATTAAATTCACCGGTCTGTTTTCCAGAATTCTTCCCTTTGATGTTGCATACAGCATAATTCCGACCGGAAGTCCGATTATGTATGACAGAATTGATGCAAATACGGTCATTTCAAGCGTCTCAATTATTCCATTACGAATTGTTTCGATAATATAATCGCTCATGGCTCATTAACCTCCTGTACGCTCAAGCCTCCGTTTTTAAAGAAACTGATTATTAACTCCTGCTCTTTCTTATCCTTAGGAAGCTCTACAACCATCTGACCGTAGCCGATACCTCCCACACTCTTCGTGTTGGCGCTCAGAATATTAACCTTCTTGCCGGTCTGCTCCACAAGCTCTGCAATAAACGGCCTGTTTGCTGCAAGCCCGTCAAACACAAGTCTTATCAGTCTGCTTTCTTCATCCGACGGATCAAACGGGTTGCTCGGAAATACAAGCTTTCTTGCTGCTTCCGATTTCGGAGCCCTGAAAATCTCCTTTACCTCACCGGCTTCAACCATTTTACCGTCATCTATAATTGCTACGCGGTCACAGATTTTCTCAACCACCGACATCTCATGTGTAATAATTATGATGGTAAGCTTTCTTGTTTCATTTATTTCTTTTAAAAGCTCCAGAATCTCACCCGTCATTTTTGGGTCCAGCGCACTAGTTGCCTCATCACACAAAAGCACCTTAGGGTCTGCCGCCAGTGCTCTTGCAATAGCCACACGCTGCTTCTGTCCGCCTGAAAGTCTTGACGGATATTCATTTTTCTTATCCTCAAGTCCTACAATTTTCAGCATTTCAAGTGCCTTTTTCTTTCTTCCCGCCCTTGGAATGCCGGCTATACGAAGCGGCTGCATAACATTGCTTAAGACATCCCTTTGCCCCAACAGGTTAAAGCTTTGAAACACCATGGCTATCTGACGCCTTATTTTGCGGATTTCCTTTGGTTTAAGCTTCGATAAATCCTGTCCGTAAAAGCTTACGCTTCCGTCCGAAATCTCTTCAAGTCGATTTAATGTTCTTACCAGCGTAGATTTACCGGCTCCGCTCATGCCTATTATTCCGAATATTTCACCTTCGTTAATAGAAAGACTTACATCCTTTAGCGCGGGAAATTCTTTGCCATCATTTTTATATATTTTTGATACATGATTGAGTTTAAAAACTTCAGCCATTATACACACTCCTGATATTTCATTCTCTTATATATCAAACAATCCCTTGCTTAGATATCTGTCTCCCCTGTCAGGAAAAACAAGCACGATATTTCCTCTGTCTATCTTCTCTGCAAGCTTTATTCCTGCTGCAAGCGCAGCGCCTGAGGATGAGCCTGCAAGTATTCCCTCCTTTGATGCAAGAAGTCTTGCAGCATCAAACGCCTCTTTGTCCGTTACCTTAATTACCCTGTCCACAAATGATATATCCATTGTGTCCGCAATAAAATCATTTCCTATGCCTTCTATATCATAATCTGCATGCTCACCGCCGCCGATTACAGAACCCACCGGGTCAGCCAGCACTCCTTCTATTTTTGTATTCTGTTCCTTCAAATACTTCATAACACCCGAAAATGTGCCTCCGCTGCCGGCTCCCGCAACAAGATAATCTATTTTTCCATCCATCTGTCTGTAAATCTCAGGTCCTGTAGTCTCATAATGAGCCAACGGATTTGCCGGATTGTGAAACTGTCCGAGAATAACAGAATCAGGTATTTCCTTTAAAAGCTCCTTTGCTTTTCTTTCAGCACCGAGCATGCCCTCTTCCCTGCTTGTATGAACTATCTCGGCTCCCAGAGCCTTCATAATCTTCTGCTTTTCTATTGAAAATTTTTCAGGCACTGTGAATATAACGCGGTATCCCTGATTAAGCGCTGCCACAGCAATTCCTATTCCGGTATTTCCTGCAGTTGCTTCTATAATTGTTCCTCCCGGCTTTAAAATTCCTCTTTCCTGTGCATCGCGTATCATATATACGCCGACACGGTCCTTTACGCTTCCTGCCGGATTCATAAGCTCAAGCTTGGCATACAGGTTTACATGTTCCTTAATTCCAAGATGATTTAATTTTAAAACCGGAGTGTTTCCTATCATATCCTGAATGCTCATGTGTACATCCATAATCACATCACCGCCTTTTTGGAATTTTCAATTGCCTGCTTTAAATCTGCAATCAGATCATCTGCATCCTCTATTCCGACCGAAAAACGTATCAGCTCATCAACGATACCAACCTCTTTTCTAATGTCTGCCGGTATAGCTGCATGTGTCATGCTGGCAGGATGGCACACAAGCGATTCCACTCCTCCAAGACTTTCTGCCAAAGTAATTAGCTTCAGATTTTTAAAGAACCGGCGGTAATCATATTCTTCATTCAGAACAAATGAGAGCATTGCTCCCGGTCCGTCGGCCTGCTTTTTCTGCACCTTAAATCCCGGGTCATTCTCAAGTCCCGGGTAATAAACCCTGCTTACATAACCGCTTTCTGCCAGCCACTTGGCAATACGCCTGGCATTATTTACGTGGCGCTCCATTCTGACTCCCAGAGTTTTTATACCTCTTATTACAAGGAAGCTGTCCCATGGAGCAAGCACTCCGCCGATTGCATTCTGCAGATAATACAGACGTTCTGCAAGCTTCTTATCATTTACAACCACCAGTCCTGAAATCGTGTCGCTGTGTCCGCCAAGGTATTTGGTACCGCTGTGTATTACGATATCCGCTCCAAGCGTCAGCGGACGCTGTAAGTATGGAGTTAAAAAGGTGTTGTCTACAATCAAAAGCTTTCCGAATTCATGCGATATTTCAGAGATTGCTTTAATATCGGTAACTGTCAGAAGCGGATTTGCAGGACTTTCCACATATATTGCCTTTACATCTTCATCTATTGCCTCTCTTACCTTATCAAGGTCTGAGGTATCCACAATCTTATATGTAATACCAAAGTTTTTAAACACATTGTCAAGGATTCTAAATGTTCCGCCGTAAATATTGTCCGACACAACAAGCTTATCGCCTGCCTTAAACAGCGATAAAACCGTATTTATTGCAGCAAGGCCCGATGCAAATGCGAGTCCGTACTCACCCTGCTCCAAATCTGCAATCAGCTTCTCCAGTGCAGCTCTTGTAGGATTTCCTGTTCTGGAATATTCCCAGCCTCTTGTCTGTCCGAGACCGTCCTGCTTATAGGTTGAGGTCTGATATACCGGAACGCTTACCGCACCCGTTGTCTCATCTCCGTCAATTCCTCCGTGAATTAATACTGAATCTATTTTCAAACTCATTGTTTTTTCCTTCTTTCCTCTTTCTTTTTTATTTTTTGATATTTACTATCAGAAAAGATATCTGTTTGCTCAAATAAAAACCCGGGGCTTACTAAAAAGCACCCGGGCAGCAGATAGCAGTTATAATATGATGTCATATCAGCAACATCGCATTATACAAGAACGCAGACCAATTAAATCGAACGTCCCAGCCACTACACATGTCCGGTGCAATATCATTCGACAACACATACACATATTCTGAATGTATCTATTAAAAAATGTGTTCTTCATTATCTGCGTCTCCTCTCATCAAGATATGTACATCTTACCACCAAACCTTAAGTTTGAAAATTCGATTGCTTTTATCATCAGTGATAAGTTTTACTTATCACGACTAATTAACCTCAACAATGATTTTTACGTTAATCATGCTACTGTATAGCCGAAAATCCCTTTTCGAGATCCTTAATTATATCATCAATATGCTCTGTTCCAATTGAAAGACGAATTGTATTCGGCTTTATTCCCGTCTTTAACAGCTCGTCCTCAGGAAGCTGAGAATGAGTCGTTGATGCCGGATGAATCACAAGGCTCTTTACATCCGCAACATTTGCAAGCAGTGAGAAGATCTTCAGGTTATCAATAAACTTCCATGCCTCTTTACTGCCTCCCTTTATATCAAAGGTGAAAATTGAGCCACCGCCGTTCGGGAAATATTTATCATAAACAGCATGGTCCGGATGATCCGGAAGCGATGGATGGTTAACCTTCTCCACCAATGGATGATTGCTTAAAAATTCTACAACTTTCTTTGTGTTCTCAACATGTCTCTCCAGACGAAGTGAAAGCGTCTCAACTCCCTGAAGCAGAAGGAATGCATTAAACGGTGAAATACTTGCACCCGTATCACGAAGTAATATTGTTCTGATATAAGTTACAAATGCTGCAGGTCCTAATGCATCATAGAAGGATATTCCGTGATAGCTCGGGTTCGGCTCTGTTATATTAGGGTATTTTCCGCCTGCCTTAAAATCAAACTTGCCTGACTCAACGATAATGCCGCCAAGTGTTGTTCCATGTCCGCCGATAAACTTCGTTGCTGAATGTACCACTATATCTGCGCCATGCTCAATCGGTCTGATAAGATACGGTGTTCCGAAGGTATTATCAACAACTACCGGCAGACCGTGCTTGTGGGCAATATCTGCAATTGCATCAATGTCAGGAATATCACTGTTCGGATTACCTAATGTCTCCAGATAAACTACTCTTGTATTTTCCTTTATGGCACTCTCCACCTCACTAAGGTTATGTGCATCCACAAAGGTTGTCTCTATACCGTACTGCGGAAGTGTATTTGAAAGAAGATTGTAGCTGCCGCCGTAAATTGTCTTCTGTGCGACAACATGTCCGCCGTTTGCTGCAAGCGCTTCTATCGTATAAGCGATTGCTGCCGCTCCTGAAGCAATTGCCAAAGCTGCGCTGCCGCCCTCAAGTGCCGCAAGTCTCTTTTCAAGAACCTCCTGTGTAGTATTTGTTATTCTTCCGTATACATTGCCGCCTGCTGAAAGACTGAATCTGTCTGCCGCATCCTGGCTGTCATGAAAAACATATGATGTTGTCTGATAAATCGGAACCGCTCTTGCATCTGTTGCCGAGTCTGCCTGCTCCTGTCCTACGTGTAACTGTAATGTTTCAAATTTATATTCGCTCATAATTTTATTCTCCTTGATAATTTAATTTTTGATTTTAAGTTCAAATCCTGTCTATCGGACTTGCGTGGGGCTGCGCTTAAGCTCTGCCTGCGTCATCCCCCTCTGGGTATAAAAATACCCGGTGATATCTGATATCTCCCGGGCAGCTGGCATTTATTCTGATGCTGTTAAGCTCTAACATCGAATCATTTCAGGACGCACAGATAATAACACCTGCATCCCGGCCACAAGCTCTGCCCGAGAGGTAAGCATTCGCATACACATGACATCATTTTGCATTAAAACATATGTGTTCTTCATCATTTGCACCTCCGTTTCATTTGATGCTCATATCATATCACTTATTTAGCACGTTGAAAATTCAATTGATTTTATCGTTAGTGATAATCTTTGCTTATCACCGGCAACTGTTCCACTCTAAAAAAGACTGCCCCGTTTGAGCAGCCTTCCAAATATCATTATTATTTCAACTATAATTCCTTATACTTAAGAAGCTCCTCCACATATGCACTTCCGTACACCGACATAGCGCTTCCTTTTCTTACTATGTAGCCGATAATCAGCGGATCCTCCTCCTTTAGCTTTATAGACACCAATCCTTTAAGTATCGCATCATCCCCTGAAAGCATTCCGCTTCCAATAGAATATCCGTTAAGCTTAGCAATAAGCTCCATGGTCGTCGCCCTGTCATCCGACTTAATCATCTTCTTAAAATCATAATCTGCCATAGCCTCTTCCGTCAGATAAAAATTACTGTCATCACTCTGGTCAAAGGATATGCATGGATAATCAGAAAGCTCCTCCAAAGATATTTCCTTTCGTCCTGCAAACTTATGGTTCTTCCACACATACGCGTAGGTTTCCCTGCGCATCAGCGGGAAAAATTCAAGATTATATTCCTTAAAAAGCTTCTTAAGCACGCCCTCATTTGCACCTGAAAAAGATATAATACCAACTTCGCTTTTTAAGGTTCTCACATCCTCAAGGACATCCCTTGTCTTAGTCTCATGAATTGAAAATATAAATTTGTCCGGGTAGTTCTTTCGAATCACCTCGGTAAATGCCATAATCGCAAAATTATAATGCTGTGTGGACACTGAAAAACGCTCCTTGTCACTGTTTTTTGACAAATACCTGTCCTCAAGTATTTCATACTGCGACGCTGCCTTCTTGGCGTAAGAAACAAATTCCCTGCCCTCATCAGTGAGCGAGATTCCCTTATTCGTTCTTTCAAATATAAGTATTCCAAGCTCGTCCTCAAGCTCCCTTATACTTGCAGAGAGCGCAGGCTGGGAAACAAAAAGCCTTGTTGCCGCCTCTCTCATTGATGCTGATGCTGCTACTTCAAGCACATATTTAATCTGTGTAATATTCATCTGCCCCTGCTGCCTCCAAAATCTCGTTCTGCTTTTTCTTACTCAGGCTCCCTAATACAATATTATATGCTTTATCTAACATATCCTTAAGAATATCATCCGGCACTTTCCCGTCTGCCTTAACTGAATTCCAGTGGGTCTTATTCATATAATATCCCGGTATAATGTCCTCATACTGCTTTCGCAAAAAATCCCCCTCAGCCGGTTCAAGCTTAAGCGTAATATAATAAGGCTCATTATCATCATCCATGCACACGGCGGCAAACATTTTCCCGCCAATCTGGTATCTGATCCAATTCCAGTCCTGCTGCAAATCCTTTGTCACGCCCGGTTTTTTCATAAGGAATTCATCTATCCATGTATACCTCATATCTGCACGTCCTCCATTTAAATCCGGCAAACCTTTCTTTTGCCTGACTGTGTTTATGTTTATACGTCGTCGTTCTCTGAGTATATTTATCAGCACTATATCCTTTTTAAGTCTCTAATTTCAACATGTGCTCAACAATTTCAAATGTCTCCTCCACCGTCCTGTTATCATCCCTCAGCAGCACCTGAAAGCCTGAGTTTAAAAACTTATCATAGGCTTCTTTAGAATTAACACGCATCAGACACTCCCTGAAATTAGCCATTGCCGCCGAAGGATCGTCCTCCTTCATAAGCAGCTGATACAAAAACTGCTTTTCCCTGTCGGGACGCTCAAAGAAACGATTAACGCTGATATCCTGATTTGCAAGCATAATGAGAACATGCTCTTTATCAGATATCCTTTTCAATGTCTCTATCGAAATATTTGTATCGACAAATATCTTCTTACCCTGCTTTTTTAAATCCTCAAGTATTCTAAGCTCAAGTATCTCACATTCCTTAGCTACGCCGTTTATCCACGCTTCATACTCATCCGGCGTCCTGCGGATAAAATCACGCCAGTCCTTAAGGTCTCTCGTATAACACAGGCATGGAAACTCCTTTTCATTAAGCTCATCATCCAGTCTGTCATGGTAATTCTCCTCGCAGGCAATACCGTCATATTTCCGGGCAAGAAGCTTAACCATCGTGGACTTGCCGGCATAAGCGGTTCCGTTTATATAATAAATATCGCTCATAGTAATATCCTTTTTACCGCCGTATGCCGACGGCATAAAATCTTTTTAAATTTTTTAAATAATCCTCTTCTTAATCCCGCACGTCATTGTTTATTAAAGAACGCCCCAGGGTCTAATCACTTGCGTCATTGTTTATTCAAGAACGATTTAGCTTACTGTATTTTATTCATCTCATCTACAAAGCCTGCAGGCTTTGCGGTTATCTCTGCCCACGCAGGAATAAAACCGCTCTTTATAGCATTTCTGGCTGAGCGTATATTCGACCATGCCGAGCAGTAAAACGGCACTCTGCCACATTTTATAATCTCCCTTGCAAGCATTGAGGTAAGCGCATAAGCTACTCCCTTACGTCTGTAGTCTGGAAGCACATCCACGCCAATCTGCCACATTTCCTCACAATCGGCTGAGCAGCCTGCCAGTCCGATAAGCTTTCCCTCATCATATGCGCCGACGCCGAGCACGTCCAGGTGCTTTCTATCCTCACACAACGCATTGCTCCACTGTGGCAGGTAAAGCATCTCAAAATCAGCCTGCTTTAACATTTTTGTTTCATAAGCGCATGAAACCTTAGGGAGTCTGTTTACATCAGGCAGATAATATTCTGCCATAAAACAGAATTTATATCCTTTACCGGCCAGTCTCTCATTCAGCCAGTAAATATTCGGCGTCTCAAAGCAATGATAAAACTCATAGCGTCCGATATATTCTGCCACGTCCTCATACACATCTTCCTGTGCCGCCGCCACGATATTATTTCCGTAGGACACAAGATTGCATGCAATCGGCTTCTTATAATACTTACGCGCATTTGCTCCAAGCTTAAACGGAACCATTACATTATCATTTTTCAAAAAATCCTCTGCCGCACAGCCTATATCCTCAGCGGACTGTTTCATGGCAATTTTAAATATATCCTGATTTGTCAAAGCAACATTTCTCCCATCACATTAAAAATATGTTTTACAAAACACAACACGTCAACATTTTTGCAAAACAAATGTTATCCTGTCAGTCAGCCTGAACCACATCACAGTATAAGCTTTCAATAATCGTCTTCGCCCTCATAAGCACCGGCAGCTCTCTGTTAGCCACCAGTCGTCCGAGCCTTGTTTCCCTTTGCTTTTCATACTCATTTACCGCCTCATCATAGGACAGCTTAAGCGTAGACAGATGAAAATCCTCTATTTCGTCCTGCATCAGATGCTTATCGCCAAAGGAAACCACCCTGCAAAGGAAATAATTATTGATATTATGCCTGTGGATGACATTATAATAATCGTTTACAACGCCGAGCTTACATATCACCTCAACATCTGCGCCCAGTTCCTCCTTAAGCTCACGCTTTATCGCACAAATCAGGTCTTCACCATCCTCAACTCCACCGCCTGAGGTCTCTATCAGCGTCACCCTGCCAAAATCATCATCTCTCTTAGCGCGCACAAAATAGTAATAACCCTCATCATCAAATACAATAGCCCTTGCAATTTTTCTGTCATGATCCGTGTACTCAAACGGCCACTCCATGTCCTGAAGCGATATATTTAATTCAGCTTCACAGTTTCTCTCGCTTCTAAGCATGGAATGACACTCCAAATCAACTATTCCGCTGTTGTTCCTTGCCGCCTTGCGAAGGATGCCCTCGCGCTTCATCCCTGCCTTATCCATGACACGTCCTGATTTCTGATTATTAACGTCATGTCTCGCTGCAACACGGTTTAGACCCACAACATCAAACAAATAATCCATCACAGCCGTAAGCGCCTCCGGCATAATCCCACGTCCCCAGTATTCCTTACTCATGCAATATCCTATCTCGGCAGCATCAATTCTATCATCCAGTCTTACAACTGAAATGTTTCCGATAACACTTCCGGCCTCTTTTAGTTCTATCGCCCAGTTAAAATATCCGCCGTCATCATATCCGGCTACCCAGTTCTTAAGCAGATTCACTGTTACATCAATGCATGAATGCGTCGGCCATGTCAAAAATCTGGTCACTTCAGGGTCAGACGCCCAGTTATTATACATATCATGCGCATCCTCAAGCTTAAATCTTCTAAGCAGTAATCTCTCAGTTTCAATACTTTGCGTTCCAGTCTTGTTCATATGAGTCCCTCTCGTCCTTGAATTATTTACATGTTTACCTTGATTGTATGCTTCTTTATTTTCTTAGACTATTATAATTCCGTATTACAATAATATCAATTACATCTTTGATGCTGCGTTTTCTTGTGCCAAACACGAAAAAAGACTCATGTTACAATACAAAAGCTATATCCTGCGTAACATGAGTCTTATTAAATCCTTATTGTATCAAATTATATCTTCGTCTACAGCGCCTTTATCATAATCATCTCCGTCGGCTGTTCATATCCCGGCACATCGACGATAAAATCGCCCCCCCTATTTTGAAGCATAATGGATTTACCACCAAAAAATCATCACCACAGAAAGGTTATTGCTATGAACATTATAATCTATTTACTTAGTTACATTTCAATCTTAGTTGTTTTTCCACTCAGTGGCAGCGCTTGCAGATTCTATTTCCTCTTGCGTCATCTCATTTTGCACAAATAACTGTACTTGCCCATTGCTCCACAAAGCAAAAAGAAATGTATCTTCGGAATTGCACTTATAAATCTTGCATCCACCTTCATCAATATTAGTTGTAAGATTACTTCTGTCTTTTATAAATGCATCATCCGGATAATATATTACATCACCCAAAAATGTATAGTTTGCATTTAGCCATTCTTCATCTACATCCCGCCATGGGTTGCCATACTGAATATAATCGTGCTTATTATAATATATAGCAGGCAATCTGTCGTATCTTCCCATTTCATCTGTTTCAGTTATACTAACATTAGTATCTTCTTTTAATCTATTATATTTATTTGAACATGCTAACAAAAAAAGCAATGCTGTAATAGCAATCAAAACGCCTACTAATTTTTTTTTCATATAGCTGGTCTCCTTTTTAATAAAATACATATTTACTTTGATATTGCGTAATCATTAAAGTTTTTTACTCTTCTCCTTTCATATTCTATTTATGCATCAAGTATAACATACTTTACGTTTGATGCAAATAACACTTTGTGAATTTATCCAATTATTTAATTATCAATCGCTTCCTGAATATTTTATTCTGATATATTTACACTTCTGCAAAATGCTTCTTTGTATCTCCTATGTTTAGCTCCTCGCCTATCATAATCAGCACTTCCTACCTATTTACCACAGATTTTATGCTGACAGCTTTATTATATACAGCTATAAGTTCACAAAATTTAGTGCGTTCCGCCGCAGGCATCGTAAATTGTGTTAAACACAGCTACAAATAATACAAAAGCTATATCCTGCGTAACATGAGTCTTATTAAATCCTTATTGTATCAAATTATATCTTCGTCTACAGCGCCTTTATCATAATCATCTCCATCGGCTGTTCGTATCCCGGCACATCGACAATAAACCCACCGCAGTCCTTGTATCCAAGCCTGCGGTAAAAATGCTGTGCCTGCTCATCAACCTGAGTGGAGGTCATTATCATTCCAAAGCCTGCAGACTTCATGTCCTGCTCCCAGTGCTCCATGAGTGCTCTGCCAAAGCCCTTACCCTGATATTCATCGTCAACATACAGCATCGTGCAAAATGGCGTGTTGTCCCAGAAGAGATTGTACCGCAGAATGCCGATGATTTTACCATTCTCAACAAACACATAGCCCTGCTTATTTCTTACCTTTTCTTCAAACACATCCTCCGGCAAATGCTTGTCAAGCGCATACCAGTCTGCCTTGTCCCAAAGCTCAACGTATCTTATCATTTTTTATTCCTTCCACTACTCTCTAAATTACTAAATTTAATGTATTCAGCCCGTACAATCTCCTCCGCAATTCCATGAACAATTCTAAATTACTTAGCTTAATGAGTTCCGCCACAGGCATCATATATCGTATTAAACACATCCTCAGGTATCTTTACATAATACCCGCCCAATGCATCATATACCACATATCCGCCTTCTATAAGTCTGATTCGCAAAACTGTTCCATCGTTCATATTAAGAATCAGATGAGTCTGATTTTTAATATCATATATTGATGAATTGCCGGAACCACTGTTATCTGCATCAGTATCCCAATCGCTTTTAAAGCTGCTGCCGTCAACCGCATTCCAAAAGCTGCTCCACGCAGTCTCATCAAACTCGGCATTCTTAAAATCACCCTTTGCATAATCCCAGTCGTCATGGCTCTGCCATTGAACGCTCTTGATTCTTTCGGTTATATGAAGTCTGTCCTGAAACAAATCCTTACCTGTTGTTAATGTAATGCCATTCATGCAGTCAAGAAACTGAATCCAGGTAATATGATTATTGCTTTCATCCACAAATTCACCCCATATACAAATACGAAAGCTTGTATCATAACCATTGACCGAATAGACCTCTCCTCCAATCGTTGATGCAAACTCTTTGTCATATTCGCTCTGAGACGACCATTCATCAATATTTCCTCTGGCTGTACCTAAATGTTCTCCCACAAGGGCTTTTATTCTCTGTGCCTTTTCACCTGTATACTCCTCTGCCTGAACATAAATACGGCCCTGATAAACCACAAATCCTATCATATCTGCAGTTGCCGCATCCGAAGAATCCGGTAATTCTATCGCAGGTATATGCACGCCCTCACCGGCATTGATATCAGGCTGCCCGTTGCTATCATGATTATTGGTGGCAGTCTGATTAATCAGCCTTGGAACAACAAATCCGGCAGCTAAAATCAGACAAATACACGCTGCCGCCGGTATCCACTTAATATATCTTCTTGACGGTTTCCTGACCTTTGCGTTCTCGGTATTTTTTATATATTTCTCATCTATTCCGCCAACGGCTTCTAATAAATCATTATCCCTCATACGTAGTAACCTCCCTTTTCCAAATGCTTTTTTAAGCCTGACCTCATTCTAAACAACATTGTTTTCACCTTGCTTTGTGAAAATCCATACGCTTTTGCTATCTGGGAAATTGAATCAAAATACCAGTATCTTCTTACAAAAACATTCTGCTGCTCTTTTGTGCAGGCTTCCAAAAAATCATCAATAGCACTGCTCAGTAAATTTGCTTCAATTTCAGCTTCTATATCATTATCTGCCGGAATGCACTCATGCATTTCCTGTGTCAGTTCACAATATAAAGCATATCTTTTCTGTCGGCTGTTCTTCTTACACACATTCAGTGCGATATGTCTTACAATCCTGCCAACAAACGCAAATAAATAAGTTCTCGGCTCATGAGGCGGAATCAGCTCCCACGCTTCAAGATAAGCGTCATTTTCACACTCCTTAGACGTTTCCATGTCGTTTAAGATATTGTTCGCTATATTTCTGAGCCTAAAACCATATTTTTTCGCTGTCTGTGCTATAGCATCTTCGTCTCTTGATAAGTAGAGCTCTACAATTTCATTATCATCCACGAATAGCCTCCTCCTTTCAGCGTTTTTAAGGTCTTCACCCTATATAGCAACATTTCCTAAGGGATGGTTACATACATATTCAATTTTTATCCGGTTTATTTTAATATCTGATATAATTTTCGTAAATTATTTAAGCAGTTAATCCTTCCTCTCTGCCAATTTCATAACTATCCTGTAGCACAGCAATGCAAGCAATGCCGCTATCAGTATAAAAATGCCTGCTATCAGCTTATGGTCCATATACATACCCGCAAAAACAACCAGCACGGTAAGTCCCATAACTACAAACATGTTTGGAAGCATATAGATTGCAACTGCCGCACCCTGCTTTATTACTTCAACCTCATTCTCCCAGTCAAGCTTCATGTGTCTGATTCCGCACACACATCCCCAGGTAGTCGAAAATGCGCAAAGCATAAAGCCAAGCACCAGATACAGTATCGTATTTATCATCGGTACCTTTGCTGAGATGCACATGCACAGCACTGCAAGGCTCATAAATGGGACCGACAACAGCATATTAAAAAGCATTTTACCCTGATAGACCGTCTTCTTTGCAATCGGCAGGCTCTGAATAATCCAGTAATTTCTGCCCTCTAAAGACGGAGTAAACGCCGTGGTCGCCACCATGCCGATAAAGAAGTAAATGATAAAAGGTATTGCCGGCTGTAATATTGAATAATCAAACGGCGCATTCTGCGTCACAACTCCGACAATCTTATCAAAGCCTATAATAAGCGTAACTACTCCAAACAACACCGCCAGAAGCTCGCCCACTGCGCCATTCGTCATGTAAATGGTAGAGCCGGTCATCCTCTTGAACTCTTTAAATGCAATTGCCATAACAGGGCTTTTCCTCTTCTGACCGGTCATCTTATAATTCTTCGCCGCAGCGTGTGAATCCAGCGCCGAGTTGATATTTCTGTACGATTTGCCAACGATATAGAATACTCCCGCAAACAAAAGCGCACTCACGGCAATTAAAAGAAGCATCGACAATACATCAAGCCTTCTGACCGCAGCTGTAAACCATCCTACAGGAGGATAATATTTTGCAGCATTTTCCGTCATATCAGCGGCAGTCTCAAGCGTCGCCTGCACATTATCATCTCTGAACATATACTCGATGATATAACGCAGCGAAAAGCAGAAAATAATAAATATAAACGTTAAAATCGTCTGAATAATATTTGTTTTCTTAAAACCGGCACTGAGCTTCGCAATCAAGAAGCCAAGGAACGCCGCTGCTAACATCGGAATAACCGGCAGTAAAAGCGAAAGAATAATCCACACCGGGTAAACAAGCACAGACGGGCGGACAAAAAATCCGTAACCGATAAGCATCGCAATCGAAATGCTTAAATACCACGGCAGACTCTTGATGTACATATACATAAACTTGCACGCCGCCACTGTTTTTGTCTCAAACGGAAGCGACATCAGCATGTCATATTCTTTAAAATGAAACAGATAGCCGTTCGTCTTGAACAATGTAAATATAAATGCCAACGCACTGATTATCAGTGCACACATAACCGGCGCCGAATCAATAAGTCCTGTCACTCCATACCCGATGCACATTGCTATGCTGTAGCCCATAAGCATCAGATACAGGAATACCATGCCTATCGTGTTTAAAACAACCTTATTTCGCTTCTTTTTATCCTTGGAATATTTATATATATTGCGCCCGCTCGTTGATAAAAGAAGCGTCTTAAGCAGAAGAATACTATTTTTCATCATTGTCCGCCTCCTCTGATAAGAACACCTCCTCCAGAGAACGTCCGGCTGTGAGCTCCTCCATGGTTCCGGAAGCAATGATTCTGCCATGATTTATAATCGCAACCTTATTGCAAAGCTTCTCTGCCACATCCAGCACATGTGTAGAAAAGAATACCGCAGCGCCCTGCTCGCACATCCTGTGCATAATCTCCTTTAAAGTAAAGGTTGCCTTCGGGTCAAGTCCGACAAAAGGTTCATCCAGCACCATAAGCTTAGGATTATGAATCAGTGCTGAAATGATAGCCACCTTTTGCTTCATGCCATGTGAATACGAGCTTATCAGATCTCCCAGCGCCTCTGTAATCTCAAACAAATCCGCATATTTGCGTATGCTTTCCTCCCTCTCTAAAGCATCGATGCCAAAAACATCAGCCACAAAATTTAAATACTGTATACCTGTCAGGTTCTCATACAAATCTGGGTTATCAGGAATGTAAGCTGTAATGCGCTTGCACTCCATCGGCTCATTCTTAACGGAATGTCCGTCAATAAAAATCTCACCCTCTGTAAAATCAAGCACTCCTACCACCGCACGTATTGTCGTTGACTTACCTGCACCGTTATGACCGATAAAACCGTAAATATCTCCGCTGCATACATCCAGCGACACATTATCCGCAGCTTTTTTGCCCCCGCCATACGTTTTTGAATAATTTCTTATTGAAAGCATTACTTTTTCCGTTGTATTCATATTCCGATACCTTCTTTCCTTTTGAATGAAAATAAAATGATACCAGTGTCAAAATGCCTTTTGACTCCACCATTATTAAAATTATACCATATCTTTTATAAATACAACAGAACTATATTAATAATTAAATAATTCGCTAATCCATTCTCTGATATCTTCCTCCGATACACCGGTGCTAAACCTCTTTCCATCAAGCCAGTTTCCGCTGCCGGCATTGTCGGCAAGATTCTGTCCGCTTCTTCCGATACCGCTTCCGCCGGAAGTACAGAACGGAACCATATTGATACCATCAAAATTGTAGCTTTCCACAAATGTATCCATTATACGCGGTTCCTCACCCCACCAAATCGGATACCCGATATAAATAGTGCTATATTTCTCAGGTGTAATTTCAGCACTTCCAATCTCAGGGCGAGCCTCTTCATCATTCTGCTCCTTAGTTGTACGGCTGTCTGAATCATGCCAGTTCAAATCGTCTTCAGTATATTCATTGACCGCCTTAATCTCGTAAATATCAGCATCTGCTGCTGCCGCTATCTTTTCAGCAACGCCCTTTGTTGTTCCGGTTGCAGAAAAATACACCACCAGTACATCCTTTGTTGTCTGATTATTATCCGCTGCCTGCTCAACAGACGAGCCTTCCGACGTGGCTTCTGACATATCTGAAGCATTTTCAGCTTCTGTAGCGCCTTCATCCTTGTGTGAACCTTCTGTTTCAACAGAAGATTTAGTTTCTATATTATCAGAGCCTGTGCTGCCTGCACATGCCGCAAGTCCTGATATCAGAGCAAAAAACATAATAACAGAAATTATTTTTTTCATTTCAGTCGTCTCCCTTCATACATCTTTACCGTTCTTAATCCTTCAAGAAACAAATTTCATCTGATATATCATTGCTGTGCATCTGATTATTTATTCATTTTACCGCAATCGCCAGCCTTTTCTCCCGTAACAAAATATTCATAGGTTGGAAATTCAAAAAGCACAGGTTTAAATACATGATAATCAATTTTATTTTTATCATTTAATACAGCTTCATCAGCATAAGTAGCAAGAATTTTGCAGATAAAATGATCGAAATGCTCCAGCTCATAATTACCATCAACCTCGCACTCGATTGAAACCTTAGCCTCATCAATTAATGGCGCGCCATTTTCGCCCATTGTCCACGCAAATGCTTCTGACTTATCTTCTTTGTTTCCACTGATAGTTCCCATACGGTCAGCATCCTTTAACCATGCCTCATCCACAACATTGACAGAAAGCTTCTTATTCTCACGAATTCCGCTATTAATATAATGTGCCTGCACAAGTGACACCATGAGGTGCGTATGTGCCACAGTTCCTGCATGTGCCACAAGTGTCCATGTCGGCTTGTTGTTTACCATTGCTCCTACCACAATAACAGGACATGGGTATAATGCTAAAACAGCTCCAATATTCTTCTTGCTCATATCATTAATCTCCTTTTTCTCTTTATTCGTTGACACCGTGTCAATAATTATATTATAAGCCTTCATTGACACCGTGTCAATGTTTTGTTTTCAATAATATTTATAGAATCTATCAAAATAAACTCTGAAAAGAAAACAGACTGAAAAAAGAATAATTCTCTCTCAGTCTGTAAAACTTCTTTATAACAAGTCTCCTCTTTTGCATGCCATTATTGCAAAAACAATATTAAGAATATAATCCCTGCCGATGCGCTGCATTAACCGACTCTTTTTACTGATTCCTTGCTCCGGCACGATTTACCGAACGCCAAAAGCTTATAATCAGCAGAATATAACAGACTGTTTTTGGCAGCATGAGCATTCCGAGCATCGGAACAACTCCCGCTCCGACTGCAACCGGTATATAAAACAGAAACGACAGCAAAATGTAAATCCACACAGGCGATAAAACTCTATCCTCTCTTCTCTTTTGGAAGTATAAGAGGCAAATTACTGCACCAAGAATAACAAACGGTATATTCCTTATAATGCCCCATGTCATATCGCTGCTGTTTTCCAGCCATCCGTTTTGCCAAAACAGGCACAAAGCAACTCTTAACAGCACCAGAAGCCACACAAGAAAAGTTATCGTCCTGTTTTCCGACACCTTAAAATGCTCCAGCCAAATATAATACATAAGCAGATAGAATACAGTCATGGTAATTGAGGTTACCAGCTTTCCTACGCCCAAAGCTGCCGTAAAATCCGCATCCACAAAATAATTCAGAACACGAGGCACAAGGTGGAAGGCATCTCCCAGACCTAATACCAGGGCTGCAGCTCCCATAAGCTTTCCCTCTTTGTTTACTGCCCTGCCTAAAAGTATACAGCCGCTGATAATCGCAAACAGCAGATATAAAATGTCAAATGTTGATTCACCATATTTCATTTCAATTCCTCCTACAATATCCATATCTGTTTAGCAAAAATGCCATTGGTAATTTTAATCGTCATAATAATATAATGTCATCACTTTTTCGCCCTACTTAGCTTCTTAACTTCTTTTTCAACATCTTTAATGCTTTTTAAGTACTCTTCTTCGACAGGAGATAAAGTGATTTGCTGATATTTTCTGTATTCCTCTTTAGCTTTTTTCATGGCTTGATCATGGCTTACCTTTCCCATATTATCACGTCCAAATTATAATATTCAATGTTTCTTTTAACAGTTCTGTCTCCCTCAAGTTGAACTGTTGCAAAATTTGCAACAGTTGCCTCTCTTTTCAGTTCCCCTTCTTTAAATACATTGTTTATATGTCTGGAAATTGTGGATTTATCTCTTTGAAACAATTCTGCCATCTGATCCAAAGTAAGCCATACTGTTTCGTTTTGCATATTGACATTGATTTTTGTCAAACCATCCTCAGTTTGATATATTAAGATTTCTCCAAACATATCCATAGCACTCCTCCTTCAATTCAATTCTTCTAAGCTTTCCAACCTTTTTAATGTCTGTACATACGCAAGCAGCTTCTTCTGGCTCTCCTGCATCCCATGATAATTCTCGAAGAATTTCAATTTCGCTTTATCAAGTTGGTATCATATTCTTACGGAATTCATTTGTTTTTCAAATCGGAAAGCATATCATAAGCCGTGTCATACCCGGCGTTTGCCGAGCGTCTCAGCCACTCCATTGCCTCGTCTCTGTTCTTTTCAAAATCCTTTGTGAGAAGAATCTTGGCTACGTTGTACATTGCCTCCGGAACATCCTGCTTAGCCGCAAGAAGAAACCATTTGAGTGCTTCATCCAAATTGGGTTCGGTTCCTCTGCCGGACCAGTACATAAATCCTAAAGTAAACTGTGAAATTGCGTCTCCATGCTCCGAAGCGACCGTCAGATAACGCAGTGCACGGTCAAGATCCTGCGGTACATTCCAGCCGTAATAAAATTCTTTTCCGAGAAATGCGCACATTTCCGGGTCGCCCTCCTCGCATAATTCGATAACAGCCATAAGTTTTTCTTCCATTGTAGGTTCCATAGTATTGAGTCTCCTTTAATTAATTTATTCAAACTGGAATTTGTGCATTTCTACGAGCGGTGCGTAATCAGAACGGAATCAACTGCCGGGAGCTTGCTCACAGGCAGGTGCATTCCGTTTGGGTCACATAGCGCGACAGCGCGGCATGAGCATGCAGCGTAGCGGAATGCGAATGAACGCACCGCGACAAACTGGAATTTGCCGGAATCACGGGTTAGTATCATCTTTGCTATTTTGTTTATTCAGTCTTTGCTCACGGTTTGACTTCTCGGAATCAAAGACAGCCACCGCCAGATCGGTCAGCTCCGGCTCCCACATTTCCCCGGTCTTCTGCACATCTGCCCATGGACAGAGCA
>JAFRXK010000068.1 GCA_017442865.1 Lachnospiraceae bacterium
CATTACCCTTAAGCTCTATCCAGTTGATTGCATAGCCTGCCGCACCGGCTGCCTCAAGCTTTATTGTGTGGTTTCCTGCTCCAATGTATACAGGCGCGCTTGAGAATGTCTGGAAGGTTGCAAATGAACCTGTACTCTGGATATCCACTGTTGTTAAAAGTGTTCCATCTACATATACATTAACCATCTTTATTCCGACATATTTGATTGATGCCCTTATGTCTACCGTGTAATTACCGCTTCCTGCTACTGTTACATTGTAGCTTGCGCTGTCGCCCTTTGCAAAGCCTGTAATGTAGTGTGAATCCTCATAAAGCTTTGCCGGTACGTTTACCCCGCCTGTTGCGCTTGCAAAGTCCTCTGCCTCAATATGAATTGTCTCTGTAGGTCCCTGCGGCTGTGTTTCAGCCTGTGTTTCAGGTGCTGCTGTATTTCCTTTAAGCTCTATCCAGTTGATTGCGTAGCCTGCTGCGCCCGCTGCCTCAAGCTTTATTGTATGGCTGCCTGCTGCAATGTATACCGGCTCGCTTGAGAACGTCTGGAAGGTTGCAAATGAGCCTGTGCTCTGGATATCTACTGTCGTTAAAAGCGCACCGTCTGCATATACGTTAACTGTCTTTGTTCCTACATACTTAATTGATGCTCTTATATCTACTGTATAAATACCGCTGTCTGCTACTGATACATCATAGCTTGCGCTGTCGCCCTTTGCAAAGCCTGTGATATACTTTGAATCCTCATACTTCTTTGAAGGTACATTCACGCCGCCTGTAGCACTTGCATAATCCTCTGCCTCAATATGGACTGTTGTCGTCTGTCCCTGCGGCTGTGTTGCAGGCTGTGTCTGTGGTGCCTGTGTTTCAGGTGCCTGAGTCTCAGGTGCTGCAATGCTGCCCTTAAGCTCTATCCAGTTGATTGCGTAGCCTGCTGCGCCCGCTGCCTCAAGCTTTATTGTATGCTGTCCTGCTGCAATGTATACAGGTTCGCTTGAGAATGTCTGGAAGGTCGCAAATGAGCCTGTGCTCTGGATATCCACTGTTGTTAAAAGTGTTCCGTCAACATATACATTAACCTTCTTTGTTCCTGCATACTTGATAGATGCCCTTATATCTACTGTATAAATACCGCTGTCTGCTACTGTTACATTATAGCTTGCGCTGTCGCCCTTTGCAAAGCCTGTGATGTAATGTGAAGCCTCATACTGCTTTGAAGGTACATTTACTCCGCCTGTTACGCTTGCAAAGTCCTCTGCCTCGATATGGACTGTTGTCGTCTGTCCCTGCGGCTGTGTTTCTGGTGCCTGTGTCTGCGGCTCTGTTACAGGTGCCTGTGTCTGCGGCTGAGTTGCAGGCTGTGTCTCAGGCTGTGGGTCATTTGCCATAAATGTGTCAAGGAATGCTCCGTTTGACTGTGCAAATGAATTATTGTTCTGTGATGAATCCCAGTTAATTGACCATGTCATGATACCTCTGATTCCAGGATATGCACTGTTAAGCTCTGTAAATGCTGCCTGAAGCACGCTGTTTGCTACCTGTCCGCTTCCTGCTGCGCTTGAGCTTGAAGGAACGCCGATTGCAACCTGGTCAGGTCTTAACGGAGCAAAATATTTATCAGGAGTCTTTGACGTTGTATAATAATTGTTTACATAGAAACCATCAAGGAGCATCTTACACATTGCAACGATGCCTTCCTTTGTTCCCATGTTGTATGAAACTCCGTCAGGAGCAATCATAGGTGATGAATTGTAAAGCTGTACATGTACATAGCTTGTTACATCTCTTAAGGCATTTATCATCGGAAGGTAATCGCCTGCTCTTGAATCACAGTACTGATTTATTCCGCCATAATACTGATAACCTAACTGAACATAGAATGTCTCAGGTGCCCATGAAAGAATGAAGTCATCGCCATAGCTGCTTACTATTGTTCTGATAGCATTTATCATGTTTACAATCTTAGGTGATGTAGGATTGTTGATGTCAGGGTCATTTCCGCTGTTGAACTGAACTGATGTCTGCTCAAGGTCGATATCGATTCCATCAAATCCATACTCATCTACTATTGCCTTAATATCACTTACAAACTGATTTACTGCTGCCTGTGAGCCAAGTGAGAAGTATCCTTCATATCCGCCGATTGAAAGCACTACCTTCTTGCCTGCCGCCTGAAGGGTCTTAACATCCTGCTTGAAATCAGCCTTTGTGTAGCTTGCTGAAAGTCCTGAAATGTTAAACTGCATTCTTCCGTCTGTGCTTCCTGCGCTTACAGGCACAGCGAATGAAATATTGATAACATCCCAGTTCGGGTCAACGTCTCTAAGCTTTATGAACGGATTGCCCTGATTATCCCATGTATGGTAGTAGCCGATTAACAGTCTTGAAGCAAGTCCTGTTGTCGGATTATCGTTTGAACCCTGTGTCGGCTGCTCCTGTGTCTGTGGCTGTGTCTGTGCCTGTGTCGGCTGCTCCTGTGACGGAACCGTAAATGTTGCTGTAAGCTTGTTGTTATCCTCGTTTGATTCATCCGGGAATCTGTTAACGTCGTCAACCCATGCAGTTACAGAATATGTACCCGGCTGTAATGTAATGTAGTTGATTGCGCTTGTTCCTGAATTTGCTGTTAATGTTACGCTTGCGCCGGCATTAAGTCCGCTTGTGAAATTGTCGCACCATGTAACGTCTGATACACCGTTAATGCTGAAGCTTATTCCTATAGGAAGTCCCGCCGGAACTGCTGCATTGCCATTGTTCTTTACTGTTGCGCTAAATACAACCTGTGAACCGTTAATCTGCTGGTTAATACCTGTAACGATAAGGTCATAGCTTCCTGAAGGTGCCTGTGTAGGTGCCTCTGTAGGAGCCTGTGTCTGCGGCTGTGTCTGTGGCTGTGTAGGCTGCTCATGACCTGTTGCCGGAAGTCCTGCAATTGTCGAATCCATTGCTGACGCCCATGCATAGTTGTTTGTCGCATCCCAGTTGATTGACCATGTCATAATACCGCGGAATGCCGGATATGTTCTAGGAGGCATGAAGCTTCCGCTTGTAGGAGTGCCGTAAACCATACAGTTTACTGCTTCCTTAAGCTTGTTCGGCTCGATATATCCGCCGCCTGCTGCCCTGGTTGATGAAGGAACGCCAAAGCCTATCTGGTCCGGACGGAGTCCGCTCTCAATCATGGCTGTTCCGAGCGCTGTAAGGAAATCAACTGTTCCCTGTGAATAGATACCGCCGCCGTAGCCGACCATGCTTCCTGAGTTGTAATACTGTGCATTTACTACTGTAAGGATGTCCTTTATCTCAAGAGCGAGCTTAAAATATGTGCTTGTTGTGCTCTGCATATAGTAAACCTCAGGTGCCATTGTAATTATAAAATCATCACCGAAATGATTATGTACTGTTCTGAGTGCGCTTGCAATATAATTTGTACCTGAAACTGCTGCGCCCTCGAAGTCGATATCAACGCCCTCAAAGCCATACTCTTCAATTATTGAAATAAGGCTTGATGCAAATTCAGAAGCTGCTGCGTTTGAGTTTACATATGTTGTACCCTCTGCTCCGCCTACTGAAATAATGACATGCTGTCCTCTTGCCTTTAAGTCTTTAATATCCTGAATAAACTGTGCCTTTGAATATCCGCCAAGCGCATTGCTTAAATCGGTATCAACATCAAATGTAAGTCTTCCTGCCGTTGTTGTTGAATTTGCAAATGCAACGCAGATAAGGTCATAATATGTCGGTACATCAATAAGCTTTAAGTTTGCTGCGCCGTTGCAGAAGTTGTGCCAGTAGCCTGTGATAATATGATCCGGAAGCACTGAATTTACATAATAATTGTTCTCCTGGCTCTCCGGCTCTGTCTCACCGCTTCCGCCGTTTCCGCCTGAAGTACCGTTGTAAGGTATGTCTGTTCTTGCTCTCCAAAGCGTTACTGCAGCTGTCGGTGTCCAGCCTGAATTTGAATTGTGAGCATATGTACACTCATAATATGTATTTTCATAAGCTACAATATCGCCAACGCTGTATGAAACATTATCAGGTGACCATGCAGGATATGTCTGTCCGCCGTTGCCGCCTGACTGTGTCTGCGGCTGTGTCTGCGCCTGTGTAGTTGCCTGTGTCTGCGGCTGTGTTGGAGCCTGTGTCTGCGCCTGTGTTGGTGCCTGTGTCTGCGCCTGTGTTGGTGCCTGTGTCTGTGCTGCAGTTGTATCAATTACAGGTGTGCTGCCTGAACCGCCGTACAATACTGTATAACCATACTCAGTACCGCTTGCTGATGCCTTTCTTGTCATACCGATTTCAGTAATCTTTGAAACATCAGGTGTCGTTGATGATGTAAGTGTGAGCGTCAGTGTTGAATACTGGCTGTTTGCAGGTCCGAGATAATATGGCCAGTTTCCGTACTGAACTGTAGTATAATCGCCGGAGGTTCCGATTGTTCCGCCTGCCGACCATGAACTTCCTGACAGAGTTGCTCCGTCTGAAGTCTTAATATAGAACTTAGGGTATGTTGCAGTACCTGCAAAGTTCTCCGCATAATAAAGCACGTTTGCCTCTGCACCGCCATGAAGAGTACCCTGTGTCTTAGGTGTGCTTACTGTATTTCTATTATTAATTGTTATTACGTAATCATTGCCTGAAACCGCAACTGATGCTGATACATTTTCCATAGGAGTAAATACTATATTCTGTGAAGGAAGTGTTGTATTCTCTCCAAATAAAGCGTCATGGCTTGTCTTTGTGATTGCCGAAGCAGCATCAAGCGATGCCATCCATGAAATAAGTCCGCCAAGCGGTCTGTTAAACGGATTCTTGAATGCGCCGTTCTTTACATATTCAGCCTTTGCCGCAACTGACCTTGAGTTGTCGCATGTAAAGAAATATCCTGTGCTTGGGCTGTAGTAATAAGCAGCCTGCGCTGTCTCGTCATAATATTCCTGAAGTCCGTACTGGTTTACAAGACTACCTATATCACTATAAGCAAATGTACCGCTTGTCGTGCCGTCTGCCGCCTTAACGCTGTTTGGCTGTGCCGTTGCGAAAAGTCCAGGATTATTGCTGTCAGGGCCATCATTCTGAACGCCTGCCCAGCCTCTTGTATAAGGAGCGATTCCTACTACAATCTTTGAAGGGTCAATTGAGCTGCCATATGTATCATAAAGATACTTTACGCAGGTATTTACCGAAAACTGACCATCAACCTGTGTTGTATGGTTATACGCTTCATTTGTGAAAAGCGCTGTCTGATGACCTGTGTATGCGTTCCATGCTCCATTTAAATCGTATGTCATCATGTTAGCAAAATCTACAATATTAAGAACCTGATCGTATTCAATCTGAGCCATCATTGCCGGTGATGCCGACATAGCTACCGACAGCTCATAATGCTTGTTATCTATAGCATCATATACATTAAGTGCGTTTCTTAATTCCTGAAGTAATAATGTAAAGTTGTGTTTATCCGCAGCTGAGCCCTTGCAGCCCTTATCTACAGTAACGCCGTTTCCGTTCGGATCCGGATCTCTGTCTGCCGTTGGATATTCCCAGTCAATATCTACAAAGTCATAACCGTATAAATGAGCAATTTTTGCAATATTCTGAGCAAACGCTCTTCTCTTTGTTTCAGAAGCCGCTACAGCCGGGAAATCACCCGATCTTGTCCAGCCGCCTACTGAAAAACCAATCTTCATATTCGGATACTGGTTTCTAAGCAAAATCATAGCCGGAGCAACGCCTGCCCAAGGACTATCTGATGTTGTGCTGTATCCGACATTCGGATTTTCGAAATCTGCCCATGTGTCGCATGAGATAACGTTTCCGTTTTCATCGACATCCAAAAAGGCAAAATTCAAATGTGTAATATAGTTACCCGCAATCTTTTCGACAGTAAAATTCTTCTGTCCCGCATAGATTGACCATTCTCCGTAATACATAACATTACGGAAAGCCGGTGCCGCCGCTTCAGCCTTTTTAGCCGGAATCACATTTCCGCTAAATACAGCCGAAAAAAGCATTAAAAATGATAATACAAGACTAACAACCCTCTTCATATTATTCTCCTCTCCTTAATGTGAATTGATTATTATATACCCCTAATCAGGGATTTTAATTGTTTTGATTATATATATATATATAGGTAATTTCAATATAAAACGGACATCACGCCAAAACAAGCCAAAAATAATTAAAAAATCAATAATTTTTTATTAAAAAAAGGACGTTTCAGAGGTATAATTCCGAAACATCCTTTTAATATCATTTATTCATTCAGCTAAATGTACAAGCTTTTTGCGCCAGACAATTAATTCTTGTGACTATTAGCCAACGCTGTTGTAGTAATCCCAGACAGTCTGATAGGAAGTATAATAAGCACCGCCTATATTGTGGCTTCCTGTCTCTGTGTAATAGTATGTTCTCTCAACGCCGTTTGCGTCACAGTATGTAATATATGATCTTGCAGCAAGGTCAACACTGTAAGCGCTCTCAGGAATTCCTGTTACAAGACCGGTATAGATATAATAATCCGTATAATCTCTGTAAATGTTTACTGCCGGTGAAACAAACATACCTGATGCTGTAGATTTAGCATTTACATCCTTTACAACCACAGCGCCCTCAGGAATCTTTCTCTTCTGGATTACAACAGTACCAAATCCGATACCCTTATCATCTTTTGACTCAGGCTTTAATGAAACATTGTTTGCATTTAACGCTTCAACATTCCGGATAAGCTCCTTGCTGATTCTTGTCATAAATCTAAGTCCTGCCTTTGAACCGTTTGCTGGCTGCTTGCACTGTACACCGTCAAGGCTGAAGCCTCTGTTGTCATAATATGTATTTGTATCTGCCGGATCATTCTGTAATGTACCTACAGTAAGGTATACAGGATAATATACAGTATCAGCAGCTACAGGTGCCGTAAAATCAACTGCCTGAGCAAGTACTGTATTGTCTACTGTTGAAATAGTGCCAAGATTATTTGTGAACCAGCCTGCGAACAGCTCACCGTCTACATCTGCCGGTGAATCTGCCTGCTCATACGAACCGTCATTCATTGTATAAGCAACAGCATATTCATTTGCGCCATCCATATATGAAACCTTATATGCTCTTGCATTATCAGCATCTGCAAAGAATACATTCTCTCCGTCAAATGACCAGTATGTCCAGTCACTTTCAAAACCGGCATATGAGTTTAACTCATAAGCCATCTTTCCTGATGTAAAATCTTCCTCACTATAAGAAGTGCTTCCAGTTATACCTGTACCCGGAAGTACATATGCAAGATTGCTTCTTTCGCAATCTCCTAAAATGTGGCCGGCAATCTGATTGCTTGATGAAATATCGCCATTTGAGTAGGCATTTGACAGGCTGACATCTCCCATTGACTCACCGATTATTCCGCCTACATATGTTGTTCCTGACACACCGCCGTTATTGTATACACTATGTACAGCAAGACCGCCTGTTGTATCACCTATAACTCCGCCGACATATGTTACACCATTTATCTCGCCTACATTGTAGGATCTGTACACATTTGAAATATCCTCATCAGCATCTGTTCTAACTGTACCTACTATACCACCGCAGCTATTACCTGAGGAAGTAATAGTACCTTCATTTACACAGTCATAAACATCTCCGGTTGCTAAATAACCAACTATTCCTCCAACAAAATCTCTACCGCTTACGCTCGCATAATTAACACAGTTGTATACGCTAGATGAACGGTCAACATATCCTGCAATTCCACCGATATCATCATTTCCTTCCGAATTTATTGAACCATAAACAACACAATTTGAAACTGTTGAGCCTGATAAAACATCATCAGCAACAGCTCCGACTGCATCGTATATATAAAAAGAAGGGTCGATATCAACATCTCTCAATACAATATTTGAAACCGTTGCCTCACTGAGCCAGTCAAACATAGGGGTTGTCAGTCCAGAAATCGTATGACCATTACCGTCAAAACTTCCGCAAAACTGTCCAAGCACACACTCAAAACCTGGTGTAGCAGTAAAATCCGCCATAAGCTCTGCGGTAAGATATGACTCACCATCATTAACTCTGTCAGCAAAATCATTCCAGTCTGCTTCATTATATATGAGCACATCTGAATCCGCTAATGCCTTTTCTCCTGAAACATTAAACATGCTGCCGGATATCACAAGAGACATCACAAGCGCAATACTTGCTATCTTTTTAATAAAACGCTTCATAATTTAATCACTCCTTTTTTATTTTTTCAGGCTGAATCAGCCTGTATTTAACTAATTCACCTGTATTTTTTCTAATTCTTCAAGCCACAGCCTGCTGCATGCATCGCTCGGCATTCTCAAATCGCCTCTCGGTGATACTGCAACCGAACCGACCTTCGGTCCATCCGGAAGACACGAGCGCTTGAACTGCTGGCTGAAGAATCTTCTGTAAAATGTCTTGAGCCATTTTAATATTGTCTCTCCGTCATAAACTCCCTTAAATGCATGGCATGCCAGCCTGTAAACCTTAGCAGGCTCATAACCGAACCTGAGCACATAATACAGGAAGAAATCATGAAGCTCGTATGGGCCTACGATATCCTCTGTCTTCTGCGATATCTTACCACCCTCAGGCGGCAAAAGCTCCGGGCTTACCGGCGTATCAAGTACATCATATAATACTGATGCAAGTTTTTCATCACCGCATGTATCTGCAAAATAGCGCACAAGATGTCTTACCAGTGTCTTAGGAACCGAACCGTTGACTCCATACATGGACATATGGTCTCCGTTGTAGGTTGCCCAACCGAGTGCAAGCTCTGACAAATCTCCTGTTCCTATAACCATGCCGCCGCACTGGTTTGCAACATCCATAAGTATCTGTGTACGTTCTCTCGCCTGAGCATTTTCATAGGTAACATCCTTTACCTGCGGGTCATGACCTATATCCTTGAAATGCTGCATAACCGACTCTTTGATATCTATCTCGGTAAGAGTCGCTCCGAGCTTCTTTGTCAGGTTGCATGCATTTGAATAGGTTCTGTCAGTTGTACCGAAGCAAGGCATCGTAATACACTGAATGTTCTTTCTCGGTATATCAAGCGCATCAAATGCCCTTGCTATAACAAGCAGCGCAAGCGTCGAATCAAGGCCGCCGGATATACCTATAACAGCCTGCTTACAGTTTGTATGCTCAAGACGCTTCTTAAGTCCCATAGCCTGGATAGAGAGTATCTCCTCGCATCTTCTGTCCCTGTCCTCTTTGTTACCCGGAACAAACGGTGCATTATCCACAAATCTCTTAAGCTCCAAATCTTCTATCTTAATATCAAAATCAACTATCCTGTAGCCTTCATTTTTATTTGTTGCAAATGTACCTATGCGGCGTCTCTCGCTTTTGATTCTTCCCAAGTCAGTATCTGCATAAACCATCTGATTTTTAAAGCGCTGTGAGGTTGCAAGCATAGTTCCGTTCTCCGCAATAATATTGTGTCCTGCGAAAACAAGGTCCTGTGTTGACTCGCCCTCTCCCGCATCAGCATAGATATATGTGCACACAAGCTTCGCCGACTGCATCTTAATAAGATTCTTGCGGTATTTGCTCTTGCCTGTAGTCTCATCACTTGCAGAAAGATTGACAATCACCGTCGCACCCGCCATCGCATGTCTTATGCTTGGTGAATCAGGCATCCAGACATCCTCGCATATCTCTGCGGCAACCGTAAGCTCCGGCATCGTGGTGCATCGAAGCAGTATATCCGTCCCCATCGGGACATCATAGCTCTCGCCCGATTTGTCTGTAAATTTCACATCAAATGCACGTCTGTTGCCCTCCGCAAAATATCTGGCCTCATAAAACTCAGAATAATTCGGTATGCAGTACTTAGGTATAAATGCAAGCACCCTTCCACCGCATACTGCGGCTGCCACATTGTAGAGCTTCCCCTTGACAAGCATCGGAAGTCCCACAAATGCCAGACAATCAGTACCCTTCGTATGCTCCGTAAAATTCTTAAGCGCATCCATGCACGCCTCAAGCAATCTGTCCTGAAGAAATAAATCATTACACGTATATCCGCAGACACACAGCTCCGGCAAAACAATAAGCTTGCACTTTTTCTCTACTGCCTTATCAAATTCTTCAATAAGCTGCTCACAATTATATATCGTGTCGGCAACCTTAATTTCCGGCGTTGCGGCAGCAACTCTTAAAAAACCATGCTTCATATAAATGTCTCCTCTAATATGTCCACAAATTTCCTGTGGCACGCCTGATAAACAATCCTTAAATGAAGCTGCCGTGCAGTCATTAACATGTACATCAGCATTACTATGGCGTGTCTCAGAATATCATCTCTGATATGTATCTAAAGCAGCGTAATACCATGCTCCTCACATATCTCCATATTTTCATCATTCCAGACGCTTGCCTGAACCTCTCCGATATGTGCGGTTCCTATCATAAGCATACACAGTCTTGACTGACCAATGCCACCGCCGATAGTAAGCGGAAGCTTATCAGCAAGCAGCATCTTATGGAACGGAAGCTTTCTTCTGTCTTCACAGCCTGCAAGCTTTAACTGCTTGTCAAGAGACTTTGAATCCACTCTGATACCCATAGAAGATACCTCAAATGCTCTTCCGAGCACTTCATTCCAGAACATAATATCGCCGTTGAGCTCCCAGTCATCATAATCCGGGGCTCTTCCGTCATGCGGCTTGCCTGACTTTAAATTTCCGCCGATTTTCATAATAAGCGCCGTCTTATGCTCTTCAAGGAATAAATTTTCTCTCTCCCACGGCTCCTTGTCAGGATACATATCCTCAAGCTCCTGGCTGGTTATAACGGCCATATTTCTTGAAAGCCTGATGCCAAGATTCTGATACTTCCACTGCAGAGACTCGTTAACATTGCAGATTACATCTACAATTCTCTGTGCCGTTGAAATCAGATAATCAATATTTCTGTCCTTTCTTGCAATTACCTTCTCCCAGTCCCACTGGTCTACGTATACCGAATGAAGGTTATCCATCTCCTCATCTCTTCTGATAGCATTCATATCGGTATATAATCCGCTGCCCATTCTGAACGCATATTTTTTTAGTGCCATTCTCTTCCACTTTGCAAGGGAATGTACCACCTGTGCCTCTTTACCGGCTGCAGGTATATCAAAAGAAACCGGTCTCTCAACACCATTCAGATCGTCATTCAGTCCGCTGTCCTCTGTTACAAACAAAGGTGCCGATACACGTACAAGATTGAGTGCATCACCAAGCTGCCTTTGGAAGTTGTTTTTAATAAAGTCAATTGCACACTGCATCTCATAAACCGGAAGCGGTGAACTATATCCTTCTGGAATATATAACTGTTTCATTTTTCTCCTCCGAAATATACTTAAATATATTTTTTTACTTGTAGCTATTATATATTTATTTTTCGTTATTATCAATACAAATTTTCTTTTCCCTATGTCTTCCCGAAATAATCTTTTCAATAATACGGCTTCTTACTATTTCAACACAGGCGCACGCTGCATATATTATTATTGGAAACAAAATAACAAGCAGGAGCATTATAAAAATGTTGTACTCTGCCGTTTTTGAAAAACTGTCTTTCAGTATATATTCAAATACCAGAGGATGTGTATGAATCAAATATACACTAAATGAAGCCGCCGAAAATGACAATATAATATTTTTACCATATCTGATTTTTATTTTTGAAAATAAAGCCAATAATACTACCGCACAGGCAAGCATTAGCGGTGATGTATACGAAATAAACATTGATGGTGAAATTCTCTGCATAAATTCTGCCTGCCATTTTGAATTATCAAGCACCCTGTATCCTATATATTCTATTACCACTCTTGAAAGCCATCCCGTAAGCACTGCCCCAGTATAAATCAATGCAAGCTTCATTTTTGACAAGCCGCTTAAATGCGAACCATATTTTTTTATATATGCGCCTATAATATACAGGCTCGAAAGCCACAGGAAACCATAGCCGTCCAGCGTTCCGAATAAATCCTTATTAATTATCGTCGGGTAAACCGAAAGCAGCACGATTATAGCATAAATAATTTTCTTCATTATGCCTTCTCCCGCATTATTTACCAGATAATTAAATGCAGGCATGAAGAAAAACATGCAAAAATATGCTGTAAAATACCAGTAGCTGTTTGAGCTTACAGGAAGAAATGCTTTTATTAAATCTTTTATCATCACTTTATCGGGCATTGCTATAAGAAAAAGCCCCGTAATGATTACAGAGTACTGCAAAACTCTTCCCCACAGTCTCACAATTCTTGAATAATTATATTCAGCGTCTATTCCAACAAATCCCGAAGCAAGTGCAAAACAATCCACTGCACAGTATGCCGCAGTTTTAATCAGCCACAATATTTCATAATCAGCAGAAAATGCCGTGGTGTTTTTTATTACCCCGCCCTGCGTCAGAATATGCATCATTACAATCATTATCATTGAAATAATTTTCAACAAATCAATTCCATAATTACGCTCTTTGCTAACCATAAACCACCTCTATAATTGCTTGCACTGCGAGCCTTTTTTCAGGTTTCGCGCTGTGCGTCTTTCTTCATATCTCGCGCTATGCGTTGTTCGCTTAATCGTATATGCTTCGAGCTCACGCTGTTGACTGCATTTTTGATTTTTGTATTTGCAGTCAACTGCTTTTGCTCACTTATTTCGCGCTCGCTACGTGCCTCGCGCAGCCTTAATCGCTCTGCTACGTGCCTCGCGCAGCCTTTCTCGCTCTCGCTACGTGCCTTGCTCGAGCCTTACTCGCGCAGCCTTAATCGCTCTGCTACGTGCCTCGCTCGAGCCTTACTCGCGATGCCTTTATCGTTCTGCTACGTGCCTCGCTCGAGCCTTACTCGCGTAGCCTTACTCGCTCTTGCTTCGAGCCTCGCTACGTGCATCGCGTAGCCTTAATCGCTCTGCTACGTGCCTCGCTCGAGCCTTACTCGCGATGCCTTAATCGCTCTGCTACGTGCCTCGCGTTCGCTTCTGCGGTTGCGGAATACATTTCGTTTCCGCACTTATATCGCTCTTGCTTCGAGCCTCGCTACGAGCCTCGCGTAGCCTTAATCGCTCTTGCTTCGAGCCTCGCTACGAGCCTCGCGTAGCCTTAATCGCTCTTGCTTCGAGCCTCGCTACGAGCCTCGCGTAGCCGACAGACTGCCAAGGCAGTCTGTCGGCACACGGGCTGTCGCATCATGTGGATAATACGAAAACAGGATGCTTGTGAATAAATTCACAGCATCCTGCTTTGTATTATCCCCGCGATGCTCGTAGCTTTCGCGATTATTTTAATGTAACCTTTGCGCCTTCTGCCTCGAGCTTTGTCTTCATATCCTCAGCCTCTTCCTTTGTAGCCTGAGCCTTGATGATACCAGGAGCCTTGTCAACTACTTCCTTAGCTTCCTTTAAGCCAAGACCTGTAGCCTCACGTACAACCTTGATAACCTTAACCTTGTTTGGTCCAACGTCTGTTAACTCTACGTCAAACTCTGTCTTCTCTTCTACTTCTGCTGCTGCGCCGCCTGCTGCTGCAACTACAACGCCTGCTGCTGCTGATACGCCGAACTCTTCCTCACAAGCCTTTACTAAATCATTAAGCTCCATAACTGTAAGCTCTTTAATAGCTTCGATAAACTCTGCTGTTGTTAACTTTGCCATGTCTTTTTCCTCCATAAAATATTCTTAGAATTCTTAAATTGTGTGCCGGTTATGCGGCAATGTCTGAAATCTGATACTCATGCCTGCAGCGCAGCCATGTCAGTAAAAATAAATTTTCGCAATCGGAATTTAAGCTTCCTTTGATTCTGCAATCTGGTTGATAACTCTTGCAAAATTTGCAATAGGTGACTGAATGCTTCCAAGCAGCTTTCCGAGAAGCTCCTGTCTGCCAGGGATTGTAGCGATAACCTTGATACCATCCTTGTCATAGTATGTTCCGTCTACAACACCGCTCTTAAGCTCAAGCTTATCTGCCTTCTTGGCAAACTCAAAAAGAATCTTTGCAGGTACTGCTGCATCTTCCTTTGAAACCGCTACTGCTGTAGGTCCTTCAAGATCTGCTGCAAGACTCTCAAATGGAGTATCCTTAACAGCAAGCTTTACCATAGTGTTCTTATAAACCTTATAAGTAACACCGTTTTCTCTTAACTGCTTACGAAGGTTTGTATCCTGCTCAACAGTAAGTCCACGGTAATCTGCAAGAACAACTGCCTGTGCACCGTCTAAGAGATCCTTGATCTCATCAACAACCGGTGTCTTCAAATCAATCTTCTTTGCTGTGTATTCCATGAATTGCACCTCCTTATTCTGACTTTCGTCTATTTTAAGGTCGCCGAGATTATATATTCTATGTTGTGCTAAATATATGCTTCGTCGCTTATTGCAATCTGAAACATTCTTAAAACATCCGCATGGCTGCTTCTGTCTTACTGATTATTTAACACAAAAAAATCCTTGACCGCAAGCCAAGGACACAAAGATTCACTAATATAATCTTATCTTCCTCGGCAGGCGTTAATACTTATGCCTTGCGGCACCTGCTGTCTTCGGCGATATATAGTAATCGGCGTCTGCCGAATACCAAATAAATTTAACATATGAAAAATAATTTGTCAAGCGCTGTACCAAACATTTTCATAACCGGTGCAAATAACTTAATCATTGACTGTCTTACGACATGTAAACCATTAAATATTACATATCGACAGAACGCAAAATGACTAAATTACTGACTATCTTATGACATCGGTACATTGCTTTTGAAGAATAATCATATCCTGTTCATGATCCATCAAGGGGCCACAAACAGAATATGATAACTATCTTCTAAATCAATTCAAGCTTATCTGTTAACAAGCTTGACAGGATTGAGCTTTACACCAGGTCCCATTGTAGAAGTAAGTGTAACGCTCTTAAGGAACTGACCCTTTACTGCTGAAGGTCTTGCCTTAACAATTGCATCTATAAGCGTCTGGAAGTTGTCCTGTAACTGTTCGTCTGTGAATGAAGCTTTTCCAACCGGAACATGAATGATATTTGTCTTATCAAGTCTGTACTCGATCTTACCAGCTTTAATATCAGCAATTGCCTTTGCAACATCCATAGTAACTGTACCTGCCTTCGGGTTTGGCATTAAGCCCTTAGGTCCGAGTACACGTCCGAGACGTCCAACAACACCCATCATATCAGGTGTAGCAACTACAACATCGAAATCTAACCAGCCCTCATTCTGAATCTTTGGAATAAGCTCTTCAGCACCTACATAATCAGCGCCTGCTGCTGTTGCCTCATCAGCCTTTGCATTCTTAGCAAATACCAATACTCTTACTGTCTTACCTGTTCCGTGTGGCAATACTACCGCACCACGGATCTGCTGGTCAGCATGACGTCCGTCACAGCCTGTTCTGATATGCGCCTCAATAGTCTCGTCAAATTTCGCTACTGCAGTCTTCTTTACAAGTGCAATTGCCTCTGCTGTATCGTACTGTACAGAGCGGTCAATTAATTTTGCAGATTCTGCGTATTTCTTTCCTCTTTTCATATTAAACCTCCTGTGGTAATTGCGGGATACTCCCTCCCACATTTAAAAATCTGTTAATTAGTCAACTACTACAATACCCATGCTCTTAGCTGTTCCTTCAATCATGCTCATAGCAGCTTCGATTGATACAGCGTTAAGGTCAGGCTTCTTGGTCTCTGCGATCTCTCTGATCTTGTCTTTTGTAATCTTTGCAACCTTATCCTTGTTAGGCTTTCCTGAGCCTGACTTAATGTTGCATGCCTTCTTTAAAAGTACTGCTGCAGGTGGAGTCTTTGTGATGAAGCTGAAGCTTCTGTCTGCATATACAGTAATAACAACAGGGATGATTAAGTCGCCCTTGTCAGCTGTTCTTGCATTGAACTCCTTTGTGAACTGTACTATATTTACACCATGCTGACCCAAAGCAGGACCAACAGGTGGTGCTGGTGTAGCCTTACCAGCAGGAATCTGTAATTTAATATAACCTGTAACTTTCTTTGCCATGTCTAGGCACCTCCTAAAAAAATATCAATCGTAATTCCAGAGAGCTTCAAACTCTGAAATCACACTTTCTTCACCTCAGTAAAGTTAAGTTCAACCGGTGTTTCACGACCGAATAAATCGACATTAATAGTTACACTCTGCTTGCCCTGGTTAATAGTCTTAATATTACCGACTGTTCCTTCCCATGCACCGGATGTAACCTTAACGGCATCCCCTTCCTTGAAATCGATCTGGACATCACTGTTCTTGATTCCTAACGGAATCATCTCCTCATCAGTAAGCGGTACAGGCTTTGATCCCGGACCTACAAATCCGGTAACACCACGCGTATTCCTAACCACATACCATGTGTCATCATTCATAATCATGTTGATAAGAACATATCCTGGGAACATCTTCTTCTGGACCTGCTTCTTAACACCATTCTTAATCTCAATGACATCCTCCATCGGTACTGCTACCTCAAGAATCTGGTCATGCAATTTTCTGTTCTCAATGGTCTTCTCAATATCAACCTTTACCTTGTTCTCATACCCAGAATAGGTATGGACTACATACCAATTTGCTTTTGACATAATATCCACCTTTATCCTTAACCGATTACTAATTCAAGTAAGAGTTTAACAATTACCAAATCAAATAAGGCAACCATTAAGCCTATAACTAAAGATGAAACAATAACTGCAATCATCTGCTTTGTAAATGTCTCTTTACTTGGCCAGATTATCTTTTTGAATTCGGCTTTTAAGTTCTTCCAAATTCCTGTCAAACCGCCCTTAGCCTTAGTGCCAACACTTTCCGATTTCTTTACATTATCCATATGACTCTCTCTTTCCGCATCTTCAACAAATTACTTTGTTTCCTTGTGCATAGTATGAGTCCTGCAGAATCTGCAGTACTTCTTTGTTTCCATTCGATCAGGATGAGTTTTCTTATCCTTCGTCATGTTGTAATTACGCTGCTTGCACTCGGTACATGCTAATGTTATCTTTACACGCACAACTTCCACCTCCATTGATTCATTTAAATTAGGGTCAAAAAAAAAGACCCCTGTCTTCCATACGCCTTTCTACTATAACACACCTAATACCGCTCGTCAAGCGATTTTATAAGGTTTTTCCGACTGTTATAAGTAAATTCAGCTCGGCTCCAGTTGTCTTTTTTATAAATTCTCTATGTATCTATAAATAATTCTTATTTAATGCTTATCGCTGTCTCAAGTGCAAGCTCCATCATCTGTGTAAATGATGTCTGTCTTTCCTCTGCGGTTGTCGCCTCATCCGTAAACAAATGGTCTGAAACAGTAAATATTGCAAGCGCCCTCTTTCCACTCTTTGCAGCATTCATATAAAGCGCAGCTGTCTCCATCTCTACCGAAAGCACGCCCATATCGCGCCACTTTTCATTTACATCCTTCTCTGCACTGTAGAACTGGTCAGAGGTAAGCACGTTGCCCACATGATATCTGACTCCCATACTCTCAGCAATATCAACGGCTTTTCTTAACAATCCGAAATCCGCAACCGGCGCAAACGCTCCGTTTAGTCCAAACTGCGAACCGTAATTTGAATTCGTGCACGCACCCATGCCTAGAATAATATCTCTTACCTTTATATTATCCTGAAAAGCTCCGGTAGAGCCTATTCTGATAATATTATCGACATCAAAGAAATTAAAAAGCTCATAGCTGTAAATGCCCATCGACGGAACGCCCATTCCGCTCGCCATCACGGAAACCTCTGTTCCCTTATAAGTTCCTGTGTAGCCCTGAACTCCTCTTACATTGTTCACAAGCCTTGCATTCTCCAAAAAATTCTCTGCAATAAACTGCGACCTCAGCGGGTCTCCCGGCATAAGCACCGTCTTTGCAAAATCATCAGGTGTCGCATTAATATGCGGTGTAGGGTAAGCTGCCATAATCACATCCTCCTTCTCTGTCAATTAATTATATCGACTGCATATATAATATAATACAATAGCATTGCATCAATACTGACTAATATATACTCATCTGATTATATTATAACATAAAACGAGCCTGAATTCAATCTGATTCAGGCTTTAATGAGCTGGGCTAGTTGGATTCGAACCAACGAGTGCAGGAGTCAAAGTCCTGTGCCTTACCGCTTGGCGATAGCCCAATATTAAATATTATTATATCTTATGATATGATAATGTGCAAGCAGACATAAGTGTTTTATACCATTTTGCATGCAGGCTTTTTATGCCTGCTCTGCAGCAACAGCTTTATAAAATATGCTTTGCAATATAAATTTTATACATTTTACTCTGCGGTATGAGTTTTATAAAATATGCTTTGCAGTATAAGATAAAAGAACCGTCAGACGCGGTTCTTTCAAAACAAGGGTGGATAGTGGGATTCGAACCCACGACCTTCAGAGCCACAATCTGACGCGCTAACCAACTGTGCTATATCCACCATTATAAAATTAGCCGCTTTATGCGGCTTAACGTGCCTGGAGGGATTCGAACCCGCGACCCACGGCTTAGAAGGCCGTTGCTCTATCCTGCTGAGCTACAGACACACACAACTGACACAGTTGCCATCATCCTCATTTAAGAGAATGAAGCGGGTGATGGGAATCGAACCCACGTATCTAGCTTGGAAGGCTAGTGTTCTACCATTGAACTACACCCGCATATCCTATACAGAAACATATGAAATTATCTGTACAATCGGGGTGACAGGATTCGAACCTGCGACCCCCTGGTCCCAAACCAGGTGCTCTAGCCAAACTGAGCCACACCCCGATAATCTCGGTCGTTTTCACAACGCAAGATGTATTATATAATAGTGCAATCAAACTGTCAACTGTTTTTTTAAGTTTTTCAAATTTTTTTTGACCGCTCTTTACTCTTTTGTCACTGCCGCCTGCTGCATCGCAGTATCATTTTTTAATCTGTACTCAGGAACGATTTCTTTAACAATTCGTCTTATATCTGCACTTTCAGCTGTTGCCGCCCTTCTAAGCTCCTCAAGCTTACTAAAGAAGGTCTCCTCATCAACCGGTATCGGATGTCCGATTTTAATTCTTTTGTTTGCGGTCTCCTGCATGCCCTCTTCATCCATAAGCATCTCTTCATAAAGCTTCTCGCCCGGTCTCAAGCCTGTAAACTCAATCTTGATATCTTCATTAGGCTTGAAGCCTGAAAGACGTATGAGGTTCGTCGCAAGGTCAAGTATCTTGACAGGCTCGCCCATATCGAGCACGAAAATCTCTCCGCCCTTTGCGCTTGCTCCCGCCTGAAGCACTAAAGAAACAGCCTCAGGTATAGTCATGAAATATCTTATAATATCCGGGTGAGTAACCGTAACCGGACCTCCCTCTGCAATCTGCTTCTTAAACAACGGAATAACGCTTCCGTTGCTGCCAAGCACATTACCAAAACGAACTGCCACAAACTCCGTCTTGCTGTGATTATTAATTGTCTGAACAATCATCTCGCAGATACGCTTTGACGCACCCATAATATTTGTCGGATTAACAGCCTTATCCGTTGAAATAAGCACAAACTTCTTAACTCCGTATTTATCTGCCATCTGAGCCGTCTTAAGCGTACCAAGCACATTATTTTTAATCGCCTCATTCGGGCTGTCCTCCATAAGAGGCACATGCTTGTGCGCTGCCGCATGATAAACAATATCAGGTCTGTATGTAGCAAACAGATAATCCATACGATTTGTATTTCTAACCGAACCGATAAGAACAACCAGGTCAAGCTCAGGATATTTTCTCTTAAGCTCCTGCTGGATATCATATGCATTATTCTCATAAATATCAAATATAATAAGCTGCTTAGGCTCGTGCTTAGCAATCTGCCTGCAAAGCTCACTTCCGATAGAACCGCCTCCTCCGGTAACAAGTATAACCTGGTCCTTGACATACTCAAGAATAGTACCGATCTTTCCGTCTATAGGCTCTCTCTCAAGCAGGTCCTCAATCTGAACCTCTCTTAAGCTGCTTATCGTAACCTCTCCTCTTACTACCTGATACATACCAGGAAGTATCTTAAGATTACATCCCGTAGTGTTGCAAATATCAATAATCTCTCTTCTGTCTGCTGCTGATGCTGACGGCATGGCAATAATAATGTCTGTAATATTATACTTATCAACTGCCTCCGGTATGTAATCACGTCCTCCGACTACCTTGATACCATACACAAATCTGCCCCACTTACCCTGATTATCATCAATAATACACTGAATCTTATCATCAAGATACTGGCTTGTAATCATCTCCTTAATAATCATCGTGCCTGCGCTTCCTGCACCGATTACCATGGTAGAATGCCTCTCAGGACTCTTCTTTGATCTTCTTTCAGAATTAAAATATCTTAACAGTCTGTATGCAAATCTTGTAGCCATAATACAAAGCATCAGCAAAATGTAGTTGAACACATAATAGCTTCTCGGCACTCTTACATCCAATATATGCATTATAATAAACTGTGCAATTGAGCTTAATGTAACGCCAAAGAATACATTTAACGCCTCACGAATGCTTGCAAATCTCCACAGGCTGGAGTAAAGCCTGCATATTGCAAAGCATGCAATAGTCATAGGCGTATACCACGGAATAATGTTTATCAGCGATTCCCAATAAATCGAATCTATCTCATTAAACTTAAAATCAAACCTTACATATATAGAAAACAAGCTGACAATATTAACAACAATTATGTCCATTATTATCAAAAAAGCAATTCTTGAATATTTTTGTTTTTTCTGAGGTGCAATCTCTTTAAACATTGTTCTCCATCCTTTTCAATATGTCTAATTTTTACAATATTATTCCCCTACGCTATATTATTATATAATAGTTTTTATCAATCGACATGTCAAGTGGAAGTTAAATGCATTACTATTTTATAATCTGCGGCGTATTAATAATTTAACCGATTTAAATCTGCTTCTTACGTTAAAAACTTGAGTGTTTATTGCAAAATATACACTCAAGTTTTTATATTTATTTAATAATTTTATATTTTTTCAAAAGCTCAATTCTCTTCTTTCCAAATCTTAATGTATCCTTTGCAGAGTTATTTTCAGCATTCTTTTTTGAAAATAAAAATGAAAACGATCTTACAATCCACATTAAAGGAAGTAAAAAAGGCAGTTTATTTAATATTTTATATCTTTTTTTCATAATCTCCAGACGTGGAAATACTGCTCCCCAAGCAGCCTTTTTGCTGCCTGCGCCATCATTTCTGTTTTCCATTGCACTCAAGGTCATACTGTTGCTATGGTGCCTGCTGTCGCTACTTTTTCCGAAAATGCCAGCATCAAGAATATCATCAAGTAAATCCTGTGACTCAGCTACAATATACGAAAATGCATCTCTCATGCATGCTTTTTCTCTCGAAAACTCAAAATATCTTTCTCCTATATCAATCAGATTGACAAAAAACACATCTGCGCCAATCTCCTTAGTGGTCTTCTCGATGTAACTCCAATTAATTTTACTTCCATAGTTCTCAGCAAAAAGCAGAATATCGCAAAGCTGCCTTATTCCAAAACCACGCATTACAAAATGCTTAAACGCATGGCAGATTAAATAAAGCAGATTCTCAGTATATTCAAGGGTCTTCAGTTCATTATCATTAACCTGAATAGCTACTGCATTTTTTATAGCATCATTAAAATACGAATTCATATAACCATATGCTTTTGAATCCTCCTCAAACAAAGTCTGATGGAGCTCTATATGAAGACCTGACCCCGCATCAACATATGAAATGACATGAATATCGTCTGTTATATCAAAATCGTCTTTATCCTTGGTCTCAAAGCCATTTTCCAAAATAAGCTTATGGCATGCGCCAAATTCATCCTTGGATATATAGATATCCTCGTCATTCGACGTCCTGCAATCAGGCTTCGGATACATCTGACGGCATATAATGCCCTTAATTACAAGACAATTTAAACCTGCATCCTTTATATGCCTGTATATCTGAAAGAAGCTTTCAGTTTTCACAGCCTGCGAAGCAACAGCAACTATTGTCTGTCTCTTCCAAAGGCTTTTAATCTCATCATCCAAGCCCGCAAAGGATTCTGTTTTGCAAACAACATCATAAAACATAGGGAATACAGAATGTATAATAGAAATACGATACAATGCCGTTAATTCATCTGGCGAAATATCCTTCAATTCATCTGAAATGTCTTTCCCTCTTATATGACTGCATATTATTTTTAGAAAGTATTTTTCTATTGTATCCATTTATGCTCCCCATATGCATTTAATATTTTTATTTAAATAACGAATCATAATCGTATTTTTTCACAAAATCCTTCATACTGTCAAGTACAGATTTATAATTATCCAATGTCAGTCTGTATTTGTCTTCTTTAATTGATTCCATCATAAAACTATTAATTTCTGGCTTATAATGCGAATAATCTTTGTAATTATCTAAATTAGTAATAATATCTGTGTCATTTTGGAAAAAAAATATTTTAACGTTATCACATGCCAGCAATTTTTCCATGACAATATTCAGACCATAAAAAGTGGCATCCAGCGTTCCATTTTTAACTTCATTATTCCAATACAGCATACTGTATGGCGGCATAAAGAAAACGAACTCTGTATCCTTGTGACTGTTTATAACAGATAAAACATTACACTCAAGATTTTCTATAATCTTTTCCTCATAATAATTTTCAGGCTTTGCGCTTTGCTGTTCAGGAGATGAATATCCGCTTATTACGGCATCCTTTGAAAACACGGCATCCTTGCCCCACACATCACCCAAAGGCATTATATCTGTTTTGCTTCCCATTGCTGTCCGAATAATATTCTTTAATGTATATTGATAAAAAATATCTACGTTTAAAAGATATTTTATTTTGCTGATAGGATCATCCTTATACAGATACTCTGGCAAAGCATGTCTTACGCTGTCAGGCTCAACAATCAGCTGATTCTCATCAAGTCCCCAATATACCGTTTTTATTCTATTATCGCTATTAAAACAAATATCAAGTATTTTCTTAAAATTATGCGATGTTCCACCTGAGTAAGTTAGTTTTACACACTTACTGTCGAATAATTCATCACATTCCGGCACATCTGTGTTCTGGACCATAGAAGTTCCGACAATAACAGTATCATAGCTTAAATTCTTTGCAATACCCGGATTTGAATACATCTCTGAATATTCCCATGCTTTAAATATTTTTGATTCAGATCTAAACTGCATCAACGGGTCCATAATATATGTCATCAGTGAAAACAACAATAGAAATACTAATATTACTGTCAACACAAAAACCGTCCATTTTTTTGAGTTCCCCATATTCATCCTCCACTAAAAATTTGTATATAAGAAACTGCTTATTCCCGACAATGATAAAACACTATATATAATAAGCAATATGGAAAAAACGGCGTTTTTCCAGCTTGGCTTGAATTCCTTTGTTCTTTCGATTGTATTTTTCGTAAAAACAACAATTACTAACGAAAACGCAAAAAACAAAGCAAGAACCGCTTCCATCGGAAGCACCCTGATTAATATATTTATAAACGGAATCTGCGCCATACTATTTGCAAGCTCCGCGCTTACGCCTCCGATTCCACCGGTTACAACCCTGCTCATCAGGGTATTCGCAGTTTTAACAGAATCTGCCCTGAAATACACCCAGCAAATATTAACTATCACAAAAGTACCGAACCACCTGATTATCTTCGGTATCTTACTTATATAATCCTTTGATGCCCTTGTTATCATATTAAACAGACCATGCAGCGCTCCCCAGACTATAAATGTATAGCCTGCGCCATGCCATATACCACTTACAAGAAAAACTATCATAATATTAATATACGTTCTTACTTTGCCTCTCCTGCTTCCGCCAAGCGGTATATAAATGTATTTTGTGAGGAACTTTGTAAGAGTAATATGCCATCTTTTCCAGAAATCTATAATATCGACAGCTTTATATGGTGAATTAAAGTTAATAGGCATTTCAATATTAAACATCATACCTATTCCGATGACCATATCTGAATAACCTGAAAAATCAAAATATATCTGCAGCGTATATGCAAGTATCGTCATCAACGCTTCTACACCATTTATGGATGCGAAAGCTCCATGTCCGAAATCAGATATTTTTCCGAAATTATCTGCCAGAACAACCTTTTTTGACAAACCTATTGCAAAAGCAAGAATACCTTTAGAAAAATTATCATAATTGATAATCTTTCTGCTTTTATCATTTAATTTTGTAATGACATCATTATAATTCACAATCGGTCCTGAACCAAGCTTCGGAAAAAAGGTCGCAGCAGTAAAATAATCCAAAAATGTGAACGATGGTACTTCATCTCTATACGAATCTACAATATATGCAATCTGCTGGAATGTTAAAAAGCTTATTCCAAGAGGTAATGCAATATCAAATAATGACAGCTTACCCTTAAACAGCAAATTAATATTGTAAATTATAAAGTTAAAATATTTAAAATACGTCAAAATCAAAACATTTACAATTATACCTGTAACACATATCAATTTACTTTTTTTTGTTTTTACTGTTTGCGGTTTCCTTTTTTGTTTTATTGATTGCTAAAACAATCAGGTAATTAAAAACTATGCTGAAAATTAAAAAGCCTAAATACTTTACTCCTGCATACGCATAAAAAACCAGCGACGCAGCTATCAGCCAATACTTACCTAGCTTTTCAGAATATTTATTTGCAAAAAAATACCCCAAAAGAGTTATTGGCAAAAAGAACAGTATAAAAATATAAGAATTAAAAACCATCCGTCTTCCCCTTATTATATGTAATCAAATTCTCATTTTTGGCCTTCAAAGTCAAAAAATGCTGCTGAAGTAACCGCACCCGGATTGTATATAAATATGACTGCATCAGGGCTGTATTCTCCGATATATTCGTCTAAGCCTGTTTCAAGATACCTTAAGTCTACAATCCTTGTCTCTTCAAACAATGTCGTTAAAAAGGCCGATACAGGTATCCCAAATGAATCCTTAACAACAAGAATTTTCTTATCAGTTGCCGAAAGCTTGTTCTCAACCACTATCTCATCACAATCTGAGTATAGATATGTGTTATATGTAGGCTTGTAAAAAGTCTTCTCAGGATTATAATTCTCAAGTACTGACTCCTCAAAAGCTCCCTGTCTGGTAATTTTTTCGCCCAAATTCTTTGTACTATATGTTTTTATAAAACTTGTATCATATTTAGGATAAATAATATCTATATCATCCTTTCCTGCATATAATGCGCCCGTTCTGGTTCCCTGTGACCCCAGAAAACAACTCCTATAGGTTACAGTTTCCCAATTTGAACTATCATAATAATCATCATCTATATCATATCCGAACTTTTCTTTCATATCTTCTGCAACCATTTGATATGCCCAAAATGCAGTACCTATTGTCCAATGATGATCTGTCTTAAAAAAGAATGTACTGTAATCCTTATTCTGCTCCTCAATTTTTTTTCTCAAATCAATTATGTCTATTCTCTCTTCCTGCGACAGTCGTTCAATAAAATAATCAATCGGCTCGTTTCTAAACGGAACTATGCCGTTCGGAAGATTTATAAATCGTTCGTCATATTTGAATGGTGCCTGAACAAAAACAAAATCAATATCACTATAAACATTTGCAAGTGCTATAATTTTCTCTGCATTTTTTATTACACCTTCATTATCCAGCTTATCTTCTCCTGAAATATCGGTGACATCTGATACAAAATACAATTTTCCATCATCACCTTTCACAACAGTCTTGCCCTTTTCCGCATCATAAATCATAGATTTATTCATCATTCTCTGCGTAAGACCAAACAAATCCACATACTTCTCCTGCAAAAAAAGATTTGAAGACCATGCATTTTCAATGCCATTTATCAATGTCTTCGGCTTATCCTTTGTTTTATCGTCCTGCAGGCTTCTATATGTCTTAAGAAGCTCTGAACCTACTGCCCTGTAATTTAAAATTGGTGTCAGCACAAAAACCGCAAAGAGCAGAATGAGAAATGCATATGTAATGATTTTATTATTTTTATTATCTTTACCCATAACATTCCTCCAACTTTAAAAATTAAAATAAATAAACGGATTATACCCGCCCTTAACTACATACGAAAAAACAACTATCATTAAAATGATAAATAAAACCGGCTCTGCTATCTTTCTGAATTTCGAATTTATTTTTTCAAAAACATTCTTAACCGGCATACATAAAGTAACCGCCAACAGCAAAACTATAATATTTTCTTTAATCAGGAACAATGCACTGCTGTTTATGTCTATTCCATTTCTGCCGAACATACTGCCTATATAGCTTAAAGCCTCTTTGATGCCTGCTGAATTAAAAAATACCCAGCCAATCATAACAAAGAACAATGTATAAATATGATTGAAAACCTTAAGCTTTGATATCTTTTCAACGCCAATTTCCTTTTCAATTACCAGTAGCACAAAATACATGATTCCCCACAACAGGAATGTCCAGTTCGCGCCATGCCATATACCCGTAAGACTCCACACACAAAAAAGATTAAATATGTGTCTTGCCTTTGATACTCTGTTTCCTCCTAAAGGAATATAGACATAATCCCTGAACCATGTTCCCAATGAGATATGCCATCTTCGCCAGAATTCAGTTATTGATTTTGATATATAAGGGTAATTGAAGTTTTCATTAAAATTGAATCCAAACATCTTACCTAAGCCTATAGCCATGTCTGAATATCCTGAAAAATCGAAAAATATCTGCATAGTATAAGCAATTATTCCAAGCCACGCCATGGATGCTTCAAGCCCTTCCGTATTATCAAATGCAGCCTCGGCAATTATCGCTAATGAATTTGCAAGAACCACCTTTTTTCCAAGTCCGTAAACAAATCTTCTTACTCCCTGTGAAAACAAATCCAGAGATTCAGTTCTCCCCTCAATCTGTTCTGCTATCGTTTCATATCGAACAATAGGTCCCGCAATTAACTGTGGAAAAAAAGCTATATAAAGACCTACGTTCAAAATATTTTTCTGCGCCTTTCCTTTTCCTCTATAAACGTCAATAACATATGAAATACACTGGAAAGTAAAAAATGAAATTCCTATCGGCAGCGCTATATTGATAACGTGGTCGCTTTTTATTATAAGATTGAGATTTTTCCACACAAAGCTTAGATATTTAAAAATAAAAAGCACGCTGATATTATAAATTACAGTAAGCGCAATAACTATTCTGCGGGCATTGATTTTGTTCCTATATTTGTCAATAAGCAATCCCAATATCCAATTTATAAGTATTGATAGAAGCATTATGCATACAAAAACTGGCTCTCCCCATGCATAAAATATAATGCTCGAAAGAAAAAGAAAAACATTTTGTGCTTTTCTTTTCTTTTTTAATACTACATAATATATTAACAAAACAAAAGGTAAAAAGCCAAACAAAAATATAGCGCTGGAAAATACCATATATTATCTCCTTTTTGCAATATACTCAATAAAGTCATTCCAATACTTCTGTCTCTTCGGTCTCAACATTTCCTCAGAATATTTCTGTGCACGATAAAAATTCTCCTTTGCGCAAAGCTTCATATACTCTTTATTATCGCACATATTTATTATCAGCTCTGCGAGCTTTTTATAATCCTTCATGCTGAAAATGCAGTCGTTGCCCAGCTGCTCAGGTATTGCAGTTTCCCTGCTTCCAAGCGCAGGACAGCCTCTGCTCATAGCCTCAACAAGGGCTCTTCCCAAGGTCTCCTGAAAGCTTGGCATTACAAAAATATCAATATCGTCAAACCATTCAAACACAGCCTGTCCACCGTCAATAATGCCTTCAAATTCTATCATATCTTCGACATGATATTGTCTCGCCATTTCCATCCATCCGCTATAATCTCCACTGCCGATAACGCAAAGCTTAAAATTATTATGTGTTTTTGCAATTATAGATAATGCTTTTATGGCAATCTCCAGACCTTTATACTTTACGTTTGCAGCCCCCACAAACCCAAGTCGGTATACTGTATTTTCATTGTAATTGTCTATTCTGGTAATTCTCTTCTGTAAAATGTCTTCATCTGTCATAGGTACACAGCAATCAGGACACCCAACATTATAATGTCTGTTCGGGTATTTTTTTTGTAGAAAATATCTGGAGACATATACTACAAACGGTGCCCTTTTAACTATATAATGCTCCAGCATATGTGATGGCAAAGCAATTAACTTCCCCGTTAAAGTTCCATAATACCAAAACGCTGCCTTACTATAGCTTGCTACCTCCACAAGATAGGGAATCTTTTTTTTTCGGGCAACAAACGTTGCCAAAGTGCCCAAGGTACCGAGCATCTTAACAACTATTGCATCACAATCCTCAGCCTCTCTTTGCAGCACCTTCATTGTCTGTCTTACTCTGAACAATCCTTTTAGCGAAAGCAGGTTAGGACATTTAATAAACTGAACCCTTGGGCCACTGGATACGCTCACAAATTCCACCTCTGAAGCTTCTGAGCACTCAGTTATTCTTCCTGCAACTTTTATCTCGTCAAAATACTCAAGATATCTTTTCCATTGTAATTCATAAGCATAATGACCATTACCATAGTAAACATTATCATGCTTTATGAATCTGCCATCGCTTACATATAATATTTTCATTATGCCACCATACTTGCCTTACATTTTAAAATCTTCTGCAAAAAAACATACTCTAAACCGGTTCGCCGAATGTATCCGGATGTGCCGGATCAAACTGCTCATTCGCCCACATTACCGTTACCAGATTCTCTGTATCGGACAAATTAATAATATTGTGTGTATATCCCGGCAGCATATGTACCGCCTCAATCTTCTCTCCGGACACTTCAAATTCAATCACCTCATCAGTACCGATTTTTCTCTCCTGAATAAGAGCGTGTCCTGAAACTACTATAAAGAATTCCCACTTGGAATTATGCCAGTGCTGTCCCTTTGTAATTCCCGGCTTTGAAATATTTACGCTGAACTGACCGCAGTTTTCAGTCTTAAGAAGCTCCGTAAAGCTGCCTCTTGCATCCACATTCATCTTAAGCGGAAAGCTTGTCTTTTCCTTTGGCAGATAGCTTAAATACATTGAATAAAGCTTCTTTGCAAAGGAGCCGTTAGGAATCTGCGGCATCACAAGGCTTGCCGGCTGACTCTTAAACTCTTCAAGAATGTCAACTATCTCACCGAGAGTCACCTTGTGGCTTACCGGAACATAGCAGTATCTTCCTTCTGCTGCCGCTATCGGTTCAAGCCCGTCATAATTGCAGCGGTGCTCCTTACCCTCCAGCGCGTCAAACATCTCTTCAACCAAATCATCTATATACACAAGCTCAAGCTGTGTAGAACGGTCATTAACCTGAATCGGCAGGTCATTCGCAACATTGTTGCAGAAGGTAGCAACTGCGCTGTTGTAATTAGGACGTCCCCACTTTCCAAAAAGATTCGCAAAGCGGTACACCAATACCTTTGCGCCTGTTTCTTCGCTATACTTAAAAAACAATTCTTCTCCGGCCAGCTTACTCTTGCCATAGTCCGAATTACCATAGCGTCCTATAAGCGTCGCCTGAATTGATGAAGAGAGCATAACCGGCGCTTTATTTCCGTATTTTTTGAGATTATCAAGCAACGTACCTGCAAATCCGAAGTTGCCCTTCATAAACTCTGAATCATCCTTAGGTCTGTTCACTCCTGCCAGATTAAATACAAAGTCTGCTTTTTGGCAGTACTCCTCAAGCTCCTCCAAGGTATTGTCAATATCATATTCAAATATTTCATCAATCACAATCCCCGGTCTTGTACGGTTTTTATTTTCTTTGATATTCTTCAAATTTGCAATAAGATTTTTTCCTACAAAACCATTAGCACCCGTAACCAGTATATTCATCCTTCTGCCACCCTTCACACAATTATTATCTTAATATTCAGCTCTGCGCCAGCGTCATTTAGTCGCGGCACAGAAGCCGTAATCTTCTTGTTCTAGTCTCTCTTAAATAAATCTCTTGTATAAACCTTGTCCTCTACATCATCAAGGCAGCTGTCATATCTGTTTGCGATAATTGCGTCTGACTTCTGCTTAAAGGCTTCAAGGTCATTTACTACCTCACTGCCAAAGAAAGTGCTTCCATCCTCAAGTGTAGGCTCAAATATAATCACCTTAACACCCTTAGCCTTGATACGCTTCATGACGCCCTGAATACTGCTCTGTCTGAAGTTATCGGAATTACTCTTCATGGTCAGACGATACACGCCAACAATTGTCTCTTTTTCTTTATCCTTGCTATAACTGCTGCTTCCCGTATAATAGCCCGCCTTTTCAAGCACTCTATCGGCAATGAAGTCTTTCCTAGTCCTATTACTCTCAACGATAGCGTGAATAAGATTCTCCGGCACGTCATTATAATTTGCAAGAAGCTGCTTCGTATCCTTTGGAAGGCAGTATCCACCGTAACCGAAGGAAGGATTGTTATAAAAGTTGCCGATTCTAGGATCAAGACCGATACCATTTATAATCTGCTGTGTGTCAAGTCCCTTCATCTCAGCATATGTATCCAGCTCGTTAAAATATGAAACACGAAGTGCAAGGTAAGTATTTGCAAAAAGCTTAACTGCCTCAGCCTCCGTAAAGCCCATAAATAATGTGTCAATATTCTCCTTGATTGCACCCTCCTGCAAAAGCTCCGCAAATTTATGCGCCGCATTTACAAGTCTTTCGTCTTCAAGGTCAGTTCCGACAATGATTCTGCTCGGATATAAATTGTCATAAAGAGCCTTTGATTCTCTTAAGAACTCAGGACTGAAAATAATGTTTTTGCTGCCTGTTTTCTCGCGGATTGACTTTGTGTATCCAACCGGAATCGTAGATTTAATAACCATTATCGCATCAGGATTGTACTCCATAACAAGTGCTATAACTGCCTCTACCGCACTTGTATCAAAATAATTTCTCTGGCTGTCGTAGTTTGTCGGAGCGGCAATTACAACAAATTCAGCGTCTGTATATGCAGCCTGTGCATCAAGTGTTGCAGTGAGGTCAAGCTCCTTTTCCGCAAAATATTTCTCAATATATTCATCCTGAATCGGTGATTTCCTGTTGTTAATCATCTCCACCTTTTCAGGGATAATGTCAACCGCCATGACACTGTTATGCTGTGCCAGTAAGGTTGCTATAGAAAGTCCTACATATCCTGTTCCTGCTACTGCTATCTTACAGCTGCTCATATCAATCAAATCTCCTTATTATCGAAATATAATAATATAATTCTAATACTTCCTCCATACCATCTTGTTTACTACTCCGGTATAAGACTGTATTATCTTAACTACCTTATCAGAAACATTTTCATCAACATAATCCGGTACAGGTATTCCCAAGTCACCGTTTTTGTTCATCTCTACCGCTACATCAACAGCCTGTAATAAGCTATTCTCATCAATACCTGCAAGCACAAAGCACGCCTTGTCAAGTGCCTCAGGACGCTCTGTAGAAGTACGTATGCATACTGCAGGGAACGGATGCCCAACACTTGTAAAGAAGCTGCTCTCCTCCGGCAACGTACCGCTGTCTGATACAACCGCAAACGCGTTCATCTGCAGGCAGTTGTAATCATGGAAGCCTAAAGGCTCATGCTGAATCACACGCTCATCAAGCTTAAAGCCCGAAGCCTCAAGACGGTTTCTTGAGCGTGGATGACACGAATATAAAATCGGCATATTATATTTAGCCGCCATCTTATTTATTGCATTAAACAAAGAGTTAAAATTCTTTTCAGTATCAATATTCTCCTCACGATGTGCCGAAAGCAGAATATACTTACCCTTCTCAAGTCCAAGGCGCTCATGAATATCAGATGCCTCAATCTTTTCAAGATTCATATGCAGCACCTCAGCCATAGGCGAGCCTGTCACATAGGTACGCTCCTTTGGCAGTCCACAGTCTGCAAGATACCTTCTGGCATGCTCTGAATACGCAAGATTAACATCCGAAATAATATCAACTATTCTGCGGTTTGTCTCCTCCGGCAGACACTCATCCTTGCATCGGTTGCCGGCTTCCATATGAAAGATAGGAATATGAAGACGCTTTGCACCGATAACTGACAGACAACTGTTTGTATCTCCGAGAACCAACACTGCATCAGGCTTGATTTCAACCATAAGCTCATATGATTTTGCAATAATGTTGCCCATAGTTTCGCCAAGATTACTTCCAACAGCATTCATATAATACTCTGGGTCGTCAAGCTCCAGATCCTTAAAGAACACCCCGTTAAGGTTATAATCATAATTCTGCCCGGTATGCGCAAGCACCGTATCAAAATATTTTCTGCACTTCTTGATTACTGCTGCAAGGCGGATGATCTCAGGTCTTGTGCCGACTATAATCAATAATTTAAGCTTGCCGTTGTTTTTAAACAAATTATTATCCATTTTTTCCTCCAAAATGTCTATTACAAAGCAATTATTATAATGAATTTCTCTTCTAGAATTTGCCGTATATAAAAGCAGTATTGCCGAAATACGCCATACAAATCGTTAATCCAACAAATACAAAAAATATAAGGAGTCCTTTTACCGTGCTTAAATCCTGCAGCGGATAGAAGGCATCAACTCTTTTATTGTTTCTACTCTTAACGCATGCAACAATTGTTGCAATCAGCAAGATGGCAATTGCAAACAGTGACCATGCATATATTTGTGAAATGCCATTCTGATATACAAACATACCTTTTATAACATTTATTGCATTTTCAAAGCTGTCTGCCCTGAAGAACACCCAGCATATTGCGACATAAATATATGTAAGTATAACAGACGTTGCTTTCCATATAATATTTCCTGCATTCTTATCTCCCCATGTCCTGATCTTAAAATTCATAAACAGCTTGTGAATAACAAGTCCAAGACCATGCAGCGCTCCCCACGCTATAAATGTCCAACCTGCGCCATGCCACAGACCTCCAATCAACATTACCAGAAACAGATTGATATATGTCCTGATTTTGCCCTTGCGGTTTCCGCCAAGAGATATGTACAGATACTTTTGAAGCCATGCTGACAAGCTGATGTGCCATCTCTTCCAGAATTCTGTAAGATTCATCGAAATATATGGAAGATTAAAGTTTTTGCACAAATCAAAGCCTAAAATCTTTGCAATACCGATAGCCATATCAGAGTATCCCGAAAAATCAAAGTATAACTGCAACGAATAGCTTATAACAGCTAAGATAACTGTAGGCGTTGAAAATGCTGTCGGAGCATTATACACATCATCAACAAAAACTCCTAAATGATCTGCCAACACAATTTTTTTAAATAAACCTATTGCAAAAATCTGTATTCCCTCTTCCAGATTTGCAAGTTTAATTCCTTTATAATCTTTTAGCTGTTCAAAAAAATCCTTTGCTCCAACCAGTGGTCCCGAAACCAATTTAGGGAAGAACGAAAAGTAAATCGCCACGTTAAAAAAGCTTGTCTCTACCTTATATTCGCCCCTGTATATGTCTATAATATATCCGATTGCCGAAAAAGTATAAAACGAGATACCTATAGGCGCAGCTATGTTCAAAAAAGGAACCGATGCACCAAACCAGTTATTAAATGTATCAATGAAAAAGTTAAAATATTTAAAGAAGCACAAGCCAAGTATGCATATGCTTACTCCGACTGCCATTATAAGCTTTTTAGCCTTCTCATTCTTCTGAATCAACAATGCTATCACAAAAGTAATAACAGTAATAAACAGCAGGTAAACCGCCCATCTCCAGTTTGTAAGGCATATAAATATGTAGCTGGCCGCCAGCAGGATATATTTAGTTGTCTGCAAACATATATTATTGTTCTTTATCAGAATGCCCCTGCATATCCACAATATCAAATACAATATTGCAAAGAAACATATAAAATTCAGGCTTGAAAACGCCATTTAATCCTCCTCCAAGCTGTCTATAACCTCTATTAATCGCTCTGCAAGTATCTTATGACCATATTTATTCAAATGCCCTGTTCCTACAGCAGTATTCGTAAAACCATGAACCATGATATAATCATTTCTATATGCATTTTCAAAATCTTCAGTCATATCCACAAAGATTATATTATTTTTCTCACAGGCACTTCTAAAATGCTCTAAATCATCTTTATTGCAGCGATAATCTATACTGCCATCCGGATTTAAGCTTGTGAAAGGCTTAAAAAATATTATAAGCTTACAGCTGTCATTCTTAACTGCATCTGCGGCATATTCAATAAACTGGTTCAGTATAATATCATAATTATCGGCATTTGCATCATTCCCTGCGTCAATGGCAGTATAATCCGTATCTGCAGCCTGTCCTTTACCTCCTGCCGACCTCCAGTTATCAATCTGACCATACAAAGCCTTTATTGCAGGTATCTTCTGCAAATAATACATAACGCCGGAATTGTACGATTTAAGCTTTTCATCATTACCGTCCAAAACCTCCTGCATGCTCTTTATATCAAGATTAATCCTGTCCGTTTCAATAATTATATATTTGTCCGGCTTATAACATTCATTTGCCGCCTTCAAATTACTTATGCATCTATAAATTGTATGTCCTGAAGTACCTATATTATATACATTCAAGTCCGAATAATGATTATTTAAAATAGAACTGACATTTTCCTTCTGTGCAACATTACAAGCTTCAATATGAGAGCTTCCCATAATCAAAACATCTGTTTTATCCTGTCTGTCAATCTCATTATTAAAGCCTTCATTATTCATCCTAAGCCATGAAAAGCCCTCTGTCATCTGCGCCTTCCACTGTCCCGGCTCCCATTTGTAATCAGTCGCTCCGGTACTATTATCAATGTGTATTCCTTCACAGCGATAAAAATATACAAATCCTGAAAGGACTATAACTGCTAATATTCCGGCAGCAATTGCCTTAATACTCCAAGCAATAACACTCTTTATATTTTTCATATACCTACTTTCTTTCATTCCACTCAGCGAGCTCATCACGAATATACTTTAATGACAAAAGCTTTTCCTTTACCTGTTCAACTGTTAAAAGATCAGTATTGTTTGAATTAAATTCTGATAACTTCTGTCTTTCCTTATCGCCTTTACTGAAATACTTATCGTAGTTTAAATCTCTTTTATCACAAGGCACTCTGTAGAAGTTGCCCATATCTATAGCGTTTGCACACTCCTCATTGGTAAGCAGTGTTTCATACATCTTCTCGCCGTGACGGATACCGATAACATTTATCTCGGTATCATTTGCTCCAAAGACTTCTTTTACAGCCTGTGCAAGCACCTCAATGGTACACGCCGGAGCCTTCTGAACCATGATATCTCCTGAATCAGCATTCTGGAATGCAAATACCACAAGCTCTACGGCCTCCTCAAGACTCATGATAAAACGCGTCATTGTCGGCTCTGTTACTGTTAAGTTCTTGCCCTCTTTAATCTGGCTTATGAACAATGGAATAACTGAGCCTCTTGAGCACATAACATTGCCATATCTTGTACAGCAGATGCTTGTCTTATCAGGAGAAACCGTTCTTGACTTTGCAACGATAACCTTCTCCATCATGGCCTTTGATGTTCCCATTGCATTTACAGGGTAAGCTGCTTTATCTGTAGACAGACAGATAACCTTCTTTACGCCCTCCTCGATTGCTGCCGTCAGCACATTCTCTGTACCGAGGACATTCGTCTTTACTGCTTCAATCGGGAAGAATTCACATGAAGGCACCTGCTTTAATGCTGCTGCATGAAAAATATAATCTACGCCGTGCATAGCATTCTTTATACTCTGGATATCACGTACATCACCAATATAAAACTTAAGCTTGTCGCTGTACTCAGGAAATTCCCTTTGATAAAAGTGACGCATATTGTCCTGCTTAAGCTCGTCACGTGAAAAAATGCGAATCTCCTTAATGTCTGTCTTTAAAAAGCGGTCTAAAACTGCATTACCAAATGAACCTGTGCCACCTGTGATTAATAATACTTTGTCTTTAAACATAATGTCTACTCTTCCCTTCAACATAAAATAATTAATATATTATTTAGGTTTCTAAATGTTTTTTTTGTTTTTATACCAATTTAACGGTAAATCCATAAGCTTTTCAAGCCAGCCGCCTGCTATATATGATAATATTACAATCAGCACATATGCCACGATAAATCCCCATACTGAATTAATATCTACACCAAAATGAAGAATTATCTTTCTTGAATAGCTTACTCCATAATAGGCAAAAAGGAAATGTACCAAAAACATTGAATATGTCCTTTTGCCGATTTTCAGGCAAATTTCATGATAATCAAAACTGCATCTTCTAAGCAACATAAACAGACAGGCTGCGGCAGCCGCCACAAGGATTGTCACCGTAAAATATGACCACCAATATCCCTTTATAAAAACATAAACTGCAGTCAGTGTAATTACCGCTGTCAATATTGCAAGACATGCCTTTATCTTCTTATCATTCGGAACATGCCCTTCGGCGATAAACAACAGAAGTCCCATTAAAAATGCCGGCAGCTGATTTAATATCAGAAAATATATAAAGCTGTTGTTTTCAACAACAATTTCTCCACCGCTTAAATAATATATCAGTGTAAAAGCAATCGGAACAACAATAATGCAAAAAGCAAGAGCTGCTATCCTCAAACTATCCTTTTTAAGCTTTTTAATTATCAGCCAGATAACAGGAAATGCTAAATAAAAGAGCCAGATGCAACTGATTGACCAGCCTCCAGGAACAACATTGTTATTGCCTTCCACAAAAAGATCATTGAGTAGAAGTATATTAACTATTATTGCAAAAGGCTTTGTGTTTGTGTATAGCACTGTCGGAATATTAACGATTGTGGTTATGGCAAACACCAGAATATATAATACAATTCCAATCCAATATCCCGGAACAAGCCTTAAAAATCTTTTCAAATAATAATTCTTATTGATAAATGAAGTCTTTGCATTCTTTGAAAGACACAGGCTATATGCTGAAAACATAAAGAATATCTGCACTCCCATCTGTCCGAAACAGCACAAAAGCATAATGGTTTCAGGCATTGCTTTAAATTTCTGTGCCGTATGAACCATTATGATTCCCAGTATAGCTATGCATTTCATAATGTCTATCTCTTTTATTCGCATATCTTTCTCCCGGTAAAAAGCCTTTATATATAATTACTTATATAATCCCTTTTTCTTCATCTCTTCTATTGAATGCTCGTAATTATCTTTTTCAATCTTCTGCTGCTCAACCCAATCTACAAAGTTTGAAATACCTGTTTCAAAATTAACCTTTGGCTCATAGCCTAAAAGAGCATTAATATGTGTAAGGTCTCCGAGATTATGTCTTATATCGCCTAATCTGTAGTTTCCCTTAACCTCTATCTTAGAAGAAGAGTTGTATTTCTTCTTAAGAGTGTTTGCAACAGTAAGAACATCAACATTCTCGCCTGAGCCAACATTAAAGGTCTGGTAATTTGCCTCATCCTTCTCTATTCCAAGGACTACCGCATCAGTAATATCTTCAATATATACGAAATCTCTTGTCTCTAAACCATCTTCAAATATATTAATATCATTACCATTCTTAATTCTGGTTGAGAAGATTGATAATATACCTGTGTATGGATTCTTAAGCGACTGACCCGGACCATATACGTTCTGGAATCTGTAAGCGACTACAGGGATATTTAATGAATGTCCCACTATCATGCAAAGCTCTTCCTGAGCCTGCTTTGTAAATCCATATACTGATGTCGGATGAAGCTCTGAATTTTCGTCAGTAGGGAGCATAGCAACATTTTTACCGCAAATCGGGCACTTAACCTCAAAATCTCCCTTAGACATATCCTCATCAAGTCTTGAAACAGGGTAAACTATTCCGTGTTCCTCGCACATAAACTTACCTTCACCATATACTGCACGTGAGGCTGCGACTACAAGCTTTTTAACCTGATGCTGTTCATTTGTAAGATAATCAAGTAATTTTGCTGTTCCACCTATGTTAATAGACACGTATTTATTTATCTCATACATTGACTGTCCTGTCCCTGTCTCTGCTGCAAGGTGTACCACAACATCTACTCCATCGAGAGCCTTCTTCCAGTCATCATAATTAACAACATCACCCTTGATAAAGTTAACCTTTCCCTTTATTAAGTTGTATGTATATGAATTTTCAGGATTCTCTCCGTGTATCTGAGGGCTGAGATTGTCAAGAATCGTTACCTCATAACCCTTCTTTAAAAGCTTTAACGCAAGGTTACTGCCTATAAATCCTGCACCACCGGTTATTAATACTCTTTTCATTTTGATTACCTCTCTTTTTGTTAATTATTAATCATCTGATCTGCTAATTCGCAGAACTTGTTGCATACATTTTTACTTTCACTTTCAAAGTATATTGTCTTAAGCTCCTCCAATGTTACCGATTTGTCTTTGCAATTTGATATAAACGCTCTTAACTTCTCAACATTCTCAGAATCAAGCTTATCATCTTCAAAAATATTCAGTGCCAAAGGATAATCCTTTAAAAGATAAGCTCCTCTGTCGCCTTTCACGCGATAAAAATGTATAATTGGCTTCAATCTTCTCATATATTCAACAACCTTTGACGGAATTGAGCTCTCATCA
>JAFRXK010000069.1 GCA_017442865.1 Lachnospiraceae bacterium
ACACTGGATTAAGCTAATCCTTTGTCCGGCGCCGCCTTATTTGTATATCACATAATTTATTGCTTTTCAGTCTTTTTAGTATAACTCCTTCTTTTTGCGGAGTCTGGTAAATGCGAAGAATCCGCCTGCGCCGGCTGCGATAAGTGCGGCTCCGGCTCCAAGAAGAATGTTTCTCGTCTTTGCACTCATGCCCGAGTCAGCGCTTCCCTGTATGGACAGACTGAGTCCGGCGCCGTAAAGATTACATATAGCAGTTTCGCCTTTTATGGTTATATCCTTTACGGTGGTTGCCGTAAGCTTGAAGCTGTCCTCATCTATATTCATACCCTTTATATTAAGCGTGTATGTCAGGAATACATCATCTCTTACAAACGGGAAGTTGATAAAATCAATATTTTCATCATATTCAAACGTTCCGCCCGCCTCAACATATTTGACAGCGCCGCCCTTGCCGAATATTTTATAAAAATCGTTGCTCACGCCTGCTTCTGTACCCTCTACCGAAAGTGTGAAGCAGAACTTTCCGTCAATCATCTGCGTCTTTAAGAACGCATACTCTTCCGTGGCATTCTTAAGCTTCTCTGCAATTATCTCCTGTTCAAATTCTGTCGGAAGCTCCGATACGATAAATACAACATCCCTTGAAATATTATCATTTCCATTTACAGTTGTAGTTGAAAGGATATGGTTCACCTCATACTTTCTGGACATAGATAAGCCGACCTTTATACTGTTGACGCTTTCATCAATAAGCGTCTGATACTCTTTAATATTTTCAACGGTTTTGTTCTCTCTCTTGTTACCATCGACAACAAGCGATACCGTCGATGTGTCAAGGTCTTCTATTGCAAAATTATATTTTACCGGTATCTCGCCCTCTCCATCGCTTGAAAATGCCTTAAAGCTTATTGACTCGTTATAGTTCATGACAATATCTAAGAAGTTATCGTCATTTGCTGAATCCTGATAATAAATAGCGCACTTCTCATCATCAAACAATAATGATGTCAGGGTTTTAATAACATCTATTGATTTATCTTCAACCTTCACCGTAAAGGTGTGCTTCTTTGATTTTTCCTTCCATGAAGTCATCGCACCCTTGATAGCGTTGCCCTCCAGATACGCCTTTATCTGCTCTCCGTTCTCATTCATTGACTCTTCCGGAATCTCGATAAGTATCTCTCTGTCAAAGGTTCTGTCGCTTTTTACAAGTGTGTTAATGGTTATTGAATTAATTGATAATGCTTCAATATCATTTATCTCTATGCTTCCGTCGATATCCTGATACGATCTCTGGTCATAAATAACCGTCGTTGTTCCTGCCGCAAGCAGTCTTCCCGCACTATCGGGGCTCATCTGTCCCAATGCTGCTGCGGTTGCTGGCAGCCATCCAAGCAGCTCGACACTCGTGAAGTCCTCCCTGATATTCACGCCTCTTGCAAATACATTGTCGGGAGTTTCAATTGTAACACTGACATTACGTCCGATTACCTGTGACGCCTTTGCCATATATTCATCCAGTGAATTAAATTTTAAATCAAACTCCAGCTTATAGCCTGTATTTGTATCCTCGGTCTTGACTTCCATCTGTGAAGGACAGTTGTTTTTTACTGCTGTTGAAAATTCGGTCCATGTAACATTTATCAGCTTTTCAAAGGATTTTTTCGGTATCTCGACAGTCATATGTCTTATGCCTGATTTCTTATCGCTTATAGAAAGCTCGGTATTTACCTGTCCCATTTTTATATTGCAGCTTATCGCAACAATAACAACAACTATAATGACAGCAGCTAAAATTAAAATTTTTAATGCATGCTTTTTTATTGCTTTTAACAAATTTATCATATGTGCCCTCCAAAGTACATTTTACCGTAAACTGATATCTTTATTAATAATTGAATAACCGGCAGAATTTTTGTCTTCTGATTATCTGCCGCATTCTTTTATAAGCTCCGTAAACTGTGCAAACTGCTCAAGGCTCATTGCCTCACCACGAACCGAAGCCGCAAGTCCCATCTTCTTTAACACCGCCGCCACGTCGTCCTTGCCAATGCTTAGCTCCGGCGAATTGTTAATGCTGTTTTGCAGCGTCTTTCTTCTCTGGTTAAACGCCGCCCTTATTATCCTGAACATAAGCCTTTCATCCGATACCTTCACAGGATAATCAGTATATCTTGTAAGCCTTATAACCGCCGAGCCGACATTCGGTCTTGGCATAAAGCAGTTTGGCGGTACATTCGCAACAATATAAGGCTTCGCGTAATACTGGACTGCCAGCGATAAAGCTCCATAGTCCTTTGTACCCGGTCCCGCCTGCATACGCTCGGCAACCTCCTTCTGGACCATAACAGTAATATTATCAACAGGCACTCCGCTCTCAAACAGTCCCATGATAATAGGGGTCGTAATATAGTAAGGGAGATTTGCAACTACCTTAATCGGTCTGCCTCCATTGTACTGTCCTGCAAGCTCATTTAAATCGACCTTCAGCACGTCTTCGTTGATGACCATAACATTATCATACTCTGACAGCGTATCCTCAAGTATCGGAATTAGGTTTCTGTCTATCTCGACAGCAATTACCTTCCCCGCTGCCTCGGCAAGATACTGTGTCATCGTTCCTATGCCCGGACCTATCTCCAGCACCATGTCGTCCTTTGTAATGCCTGCCGCTCTTATAATCTTGTCCAGCACATGCGTATCAATCAAAAAGTTCTGCCCGAATCTTTTCTGAAATACAAAATCATATTTTTTAATAATATCTATAGTGTTTTGGGGGTTACCCAGACTTGCCATAGTACCTCCTGAATCAATAAAATAATGCAGTCCTGCCGCACTTTGCATTGTAGGACAAAGCCTGTCTGCCTGCTTATATAATGCTGCCTGACTTATATCCGAAGCTCGGCCTGGCGTATCTTCTTATAAAAGCGTCTGGCATTTTCATACGCCGTCTGCTCGACCTCTTTTGTGCTGACCTTCTTTATATCTGCAATCGCTTCGATAATAAGCGGTATATATGCCGAGGTGTTTCTCTTTCCTCTGAAAGGCGCCGGTGCAAGGTACGGGCAATCAGTCTCCAGCAAAAGCTGCGACAAAGGCATATATTCAACTACCTCTTTTATCTTCCTCGCATTCTTAAATGTAACAACTCCGCCGATTCCGAGGAAATAACCCCAGTCCAGATACTCTTTTGCCATCTGGGTGCTGTAGCCGAAGCAGTGTATCACGCCCGGTATCTCCCGCGCATTCTGCGCCTTCATGACATCCAGCGTATCTGCTGCAGCCTCCCTGCTGTGCACGATGATAGGAAGTCCAACCTCCTTTGCAAGCTCCATCTGCCTTGCAAACCATTCCTTCTGAACGTCACGCTCTTCCTTATCCCAGTAATAATCAAGTCCAATCTCGCCAATCGCCACAGTCTTGGGAAGCGCGGCTGCTTCCCTAAGCCACGCCATGCCCTCCTCTGAAAGCTCTCCAACCTCGTCCGGATGAACTCCGACCGCCGCATAAACAAACGGGTACTTTTCGGCAAGCGCAGCTGTTGTATGGCAGCTTTTAAGACTTGCACCTACATTAACAACATATTCAACGCCTGACGCCTTAAGAGACTTTAGCACCTCGTCCCTGTCCGCATCAAATGCGCTGTCGTCATAATGCGCATGAGTATCTATAATCATTTAAATCCCTCTTATTTTAGAATAAAACTTTTCTGAGAAAACTGCAACAAAAAAACGTCAATCCGTTATTGTATTTAGTCAAAACGCACTTATAATACTACATTATTTTGACATAATCCGCAATAACTATTTAATAATTAATGAGGATTGGCAGTATTATGGCAGTATTTTATTTGCCTGTTTTATCATATTTTTATTATTTATTTATTGCTTTTTTTACTGCAAATGCTACAATGATTAATTAGACAATAATATTTTTAGTTTTATTTGAGAAAGGACCTGATGTAATGACAAAGGTATCTATTATCTCCGGATTTTTAGGAGCAGGAAAAACTACATTAATTAAAAAGCTCGTATCAGAGGTTTTCGCAGGCGAGAAGCTTGTGATTATTGAAAATGAGTTTGGTGAAATCGGCATTGACGGCGGATTTCTTAAGGAATCCGGCATTCAGATTACCGAGATGAACTCAGGCTGTATCTGCTGCTCACTTGTCGGCGATTTCAGCAAGGCGTTAAAGGAGGTTCTCGAAACTTATTCTCCTGACAGAATCATTATTGAGCCTTCAGGCGTTGGCAAGCTTTCTGATGTCATGAATGCTGTTGTAGGCGTGGCAGAGGAAGTTGAGGTTGAGATAACCAGCAGCGCTGTTGTTGTAGACGCGCAGAAATGCAAGATGTATATGAAGAATTTCGGTGAGTTTTTCAACAACCAGGTTGAGTGCGCCGGAACAATTATTTTAAGCCGCAGCCAGAACGTATCAGACGAAAAGGTTGAGGAATGTGTAAAGCTTTTACGCGAGCACAATGACAAGGCTTCTATTATAACAACACCTTGGGATGTACTTGATGGTGCAAAGATTCTTGAAGCCATGGAGCACAAGGATGAATTTGCCCAGAAGCTTATGGAAGAGGAGGTCTGCCCTGAGTGCGGACACATCCACCACCATCACCATGACGACGATGACGATGATGAATGCTGCCATCACCACCACCATGATGACGACGATGACGATGATGAATGCTGCCATCACCACCACCATGATGACGACGATGACGATGATGAATGCTGCCATCACCACCATGATGACGATGATGACGAACACGAGCACCACCATGACGACGATGATGACGAACACGAGCACCACCATCACCACCACCATGATGACGATGATGACGAACACGAGCACCACCATGACGACGATGATGACGAACACGAGCACCACC
>JAFRXK010000070.1 GCA_017442865.1 Lachnospiraceae bacterium
ACAAGCAGCGTGGAGAGTTTGATTACAATCACTGCAAGGGCTGCGGCATCTGCGTTAAGAACTGCCCGTTTGGCGCAATTACTATGGAGGGGGTAAAATAAGATGGCAAGAAGAGATCGTTTATCAGGAAATGAAGCAGTTTCGGAAGCATTAAGACAGATAAATCCTGATGTATTCCCTGCTTTCCCTATTACACCTTCAACAGAGATTCCACAGTACTTTTCAAAGTATGTTGCTGATGGAAAGGTTGATACAGAATTTATTACAGTTGAGAGCGAGCACAGCTCAATGAGTGCTGCAATCGGTGCTGAATCAGCAGGCGCAAGAAGTCTTACAGCCACATCATCATGCGGTCTTGCATACATGTGGGAGGAGCTTTACATAGCAGCATCAAACAGACTTCCGGTTATGCTTACACTTGTAAACCGTGCATTATCAGGTCCTATCAACATCAACTGCGACCACTCAGACAGTATGGGCGCAAGAGATGCAGGCTGGATTCAGGTTTATGCAGAGAACAACCAGGAGGCATACGACAACTGCGTTATGGCGTACAGAATCGCAGAGCACAAGGACGTAAGACTTCCGATTATGATTTGTCAGGACGGCTTTATTACAAGCCACGCTGTAGAGAACATCATGCTCCTTGAGGATGACGAGGTTAAGAATTTTGTAGGCGAGTACAAGCCTGAAAATTACCTTCTTAATTCAGAGTGTCCTATGGCAGTAGGTCCTTATTCGGTAACAAACTTCTATATGGAGGCAAAGCGTGCGCAGGCACAGGCACTTCACAATGCAAAGGCAGTTACACTTGAGGTTGCAAAGGAATTTGCAAAGGTATCAGGCAGAGAGTATGGTCTTTTTGAAGAATACAGAATGGAAGATGCTGATTATGCAATAGTAATCATCGGTTCAGCAGCCGGAACAGCAAAGGACGCTGTTGATAAGCTCAGAGAAAATGGCATGAAGGCAGGACTTATAAAGGTACGTCTCTTCCGTCCGTTCCCGGGTGAGGAGATTGCCGAGGCACTTAAGAATGTCAAGGCTGTTGCCATCATGGACCGTACAGAAAGCTACAATGACAATGTAGGACCTATGGGCTCAGAGATTATGAGTGCATTATACAAGGCAAAGGCTTCATGCTATGCGATAAACTATGTATACGGCCTCGGCGGACGTGACGTAAGAGTAGAGCATATCGAAGAGGTTTACAATGCACTTGATACCATTGTAAAGACAGGCGAGGTTGGAGATACATACCGTTACCTCGGAGTAAGAGAGTAAGGAGGACAAGAACATGGCTTATAATTTTAAGGAAACAATGAATAAACCAGAGCGTCTTGCTCCTGGTCATAGAATGTGCGCAGGCTGCGGCGGTACAATCGCAGTACGTAACGTATTAAGAGGCCTTCACGAGGGCGATAAGGCTGTTATAGGCAATGCTACAGGCTGCCTTGAGGTTTCAACATTTATGTACCCGTACACAGCATGGGAGGACAGCTACATTCACAACGCATTTGAGAATGCCGGCGCAACCATGAGCGGCGTTGAGGGCGCTTACAATGTGCTCAAGAGAAAAGGAAAGATAGACGACACATACAAGTTCATTACATTTGGCGGTGACGGCGGTACTTATGATATCGGTTTACAGTCACTTTCAGGCGCGATGGAGCGTAATCACGATATGGTTTATGTATGCTACGATAACGGTGCATACATGAATACAGGTATCCAGCGCTCATCAGCTACACCTATGTTTGCCGACACAACAACTACACCTGTAGGCAAGGAATCTGTTGGTAAGATGCAGAACAGAAAGGACCTTGCAACAATTATCGCATATCACGACATACCATACGTTGCACAGACAACCTTTGTACAGAACTTTAAGGACCTTCACGTAAAGGCTGAGAAGGCTATCTATACACCGGGAGCAGCATTCCTTAATATCATGGCTCCATGTCCGCGTTGATGGAGATACAACACGCCAGATATTATCGAAATCTGCAAGCTTGGCGTTGAGACCTGCTACTGGCCTTTATTCGAGGTAATCGAGGGTAAATGGGTGCTTAACTACACACCAAAGAAGAAGCTTCCTGTAGAGGACTTCCTTTCAAAGCAGGGACGCTTCAAGCATCTGTTCAAGCCGGGCAACGAGCATCTTATCGAGGAGTTCCAGGCTGAGGTTGACCGCAGATGGGAAGATTTATTATCACGCTGCGAATAAACCGGGCGTTCTAAAAATGTTGCGGATAAAAGATGTGCTTTCAATGATAAAAAACACTTGTCAAGCGCAACAAGATATGATAAAATAACTATGTTTGACTATAGGAGGTGTTAAAATGGTTGCTGCAAGAATTATTTTGACTGTTATATTATTAATCGTTAGTCTCGCTTTGACTGTTATTGTACTTATGCAGGAAGGAAAGTCAGCAGGACTTAGTGGATCAATCAGCGGTGCCGCAGAGACATTCTGGGGAAAGAACAAGGGTCGTTCTATCGAAGGCAAGCTTGAGAAGAGCACAAAGTATTTTGCGATAGCATTTATCGTATTATCGATAGTTCTCAATATCCTGTATAAATAATTTGAGTTGACATAGCATACGAAGTGAGCTGTTCATGCAGGTCACGTAGTTTGTCATAAACTGCACACAGCCTTTTTGCGTGTGCGGAGGATATTACTATGTAGATGAGGATTCACCATCAGCCGTAAGCCTGACATGGTGAGTCCTTTTTTATCCTATATGATAAAAATGTCACTATGCGCGGATTTATACCCGCGAAAGATGAATACACACATCTGAGATATGAATATTTAGTGTATTATGTGCAGATTAGCGCTAACGTAAGGCGAATATGCTTTTTGCATTGCCGGTGCGGATAACGGGTTGATTTGTATATTCGTACTCTCACAGGATATATTTGGCTGCACAGGCAGCAGGTATCCGGCGAAAGGAAATTCTGCAGAGTGGGATTTTGTTTTAATCACATAGGAAAGATTTATGAGGTTTATATGGAAAAAAAAGAATTAGAACGCAGAAAGGAAATGATGCTTGCATTATTTAATGACCGTCATTACAAGCCTATGAAGCTAAAGGAGCTTGCCATGCTGCTTGATATATCCAGAGAAGAAAGGGATGAATTAAAGCAGGTGCTTGACGAGCTTTTAAGCGAAGGAAAGATTTCAATTTCAAACAAGGGCAAGTACGGTGGAGCAGGCACATTTGCGCTTATCGGCACATTTACAGGCAACAAGAGAGGCTTCGGATTTGTTACTGTAGATGGCATGGATGAAGATATATTTATTCCTGAGGAGTATATTTCAAACGCTCTTCACGGGGACAAGGTTCAGGTCGTGATTACAAAGGACGGCGGCGAGGGAAGACGAAAAGAGGGCAGAATCGTAAAGGTGCTTGAGCATTCCGTCAAGGAGATTGTCGGATATTATTCTGATAACAAGACCTTCGGTTTTGTTGTGCCGGACGACCAGAGAATTACAAGAGATATATTTATTAAAAAAGAGCTTTCATTAGGAGCTGTCAAGGGACACAAGGTAGTAGTAAGGATAACCGATTACGGTGATGAGAAGAGAAAGCCGGAGGGAAAGGTTGTTGAGATTCTAGGACATGCAAATGACCCGGGCGTGGATATTATGTCCATAGTTAAGGCTTATGGCTTTGAAACCGAATTTCCAAAGGATGTCATGAAGCAGTTAAAAAGCATTCCTGACGAGGTGGATGAGGAGTCAAAGAAGGGCAGACTTGACCTTAGAAATATTCAGACTGTTACCATTGACGGTGAGGATGCAAAGGATTTGGATGATGCTATCAGCATTTCAAAGGCGGACGGAGTGTACACTCTGGGAGTGCACATTGCGGACGTAAGTCATTACGTGAAAGAGGGAAGTCCGCTTGATAAAGAGGCGTTAAAGCGCGCGACCAGCGTATATCTGGTTGACCGGGTGATACCGATGCTCCCTCACAAGCTTTCGAATGGAATCTGTTCGCTTAATGCGGGCACAGACAGGCTTGCGTTCAGCTGCATTATGGAGATAGATTCCGAGGGCAATGTTATCGGACACAATATTGCCGAGACAGTGATAAATGTCGATAGGCGTATGAGCTACACCTCGGTAAAGAAGATTTTAGAGGACAACGACGAGGCAGAGTGCAGGGAATACAAAGAGCTGGTGCCGATGTTTGAGCTTATGAAGGAGCTTGCAGACATTATCAGAGAGAAGAGAAAACAGCGCGGCTCCATAGATTTTGACCTGCCTGAAAGCAAGATTATACTTGATGAAAAGGGAAAGGTAATAGAAATAAAGCCTTATGAGAGGAATACTGCCACAAAAATCATAGAAGATTTTATGCTCATGGCAAATGAAACCGTTGCCGAGGATTATTTCTGGCAGGAGCTCCCGTTTGTGTACAGAACGCATGAGGACCCTGACCCTGAGAAAATAAAGAAGCTTTCGATGCTTATAAACAATTTCGGCTATAATATAAGAACCGGCAACAATGCGGTGCATCCTAAGGAGATTCAGAAGCTTTTGTACAGGATTGAGAATTCGCCGGAGGAGGTTATGATAAGCCGCCTTACGCTTCGCTCCATGAAAAGGGCAAGATACAGCACTCAGTGCGACGGACATTTCGGCCTTGCCGCAAAGTATTACTGTCATTTTACGTCGCCAATCAGAAGATATCCTGATTTGCAGATTCACAGAATCATGAAGGAGAATCTTCACGGCGGGCTTGATGACCAAAGAATTGCGCATTACGAGCGCATACTGCCGTCGGTTGCCGAGCAGTCATCAATTATGGAGAGGCAGGCAGATGAGGCAGAGAGAGAGACAGAGAAGCTCAAGAAATGCCAGTATATGAGCAATCATATCGGTGAGCGCTTCGACGGAGTGGTTTCTGGCGTAACCGCGTGGGGCATGTATGTGGAGCTTCCGAATACGGTAGAGGGCCTTGTGCATATCACAGAGCTTCGCGACGATTATTACTATTTTGACGAGGAGCATTATGAGCTGGTAGGAGACATGCTTCACAAGCATTATGTACTGGGTCAGAAGGTGAAGGTGGAAGTGCTTGACGTGGATAAGCTGGCAAATACGATTGACTTTGCGATTGTGACGGACGAAGAGACTGAGGATTAGATTTGAAATATGGGAGGCTTTTATGGGTAAAGAATCAATAAAGCTTATTGTGAACAATAAAAAAGCATATCATGATTATTTCATAGAGGACACCTTTGAGGCCGGCATCTCGCTTGCCGGCACCGAGGTAAAATCCTTAAGAATGGGCAAGTGCAGCATCAAGGAGTCGTATCTTAAGGTTGACAGGGGAGAGCTGTACATTTACGGCATGAACATCAGTCCTTACGAGCGCGGCAATATTTTCAACAAAGACCCTTTTAGAACGCGAAAACTGCTTGTCCACCGCTATGAGATAAATAAAATCAATGGCAAAATGCAGACCAAGGGATATACAATAGTGCCGCTTCGCGTATATTTTAAGGGCAGCCTTGTAAAGGTTGAATTTGCGCTCGCCAGGGGCAAGAAATTATACGATAAGCGTCAGGACATTGCCGAAAAAGACCAGAGAAGAGAGGTCGAAAGGGACTTCAAGGTGAAGAACCTGTATTGATAATGCGAGGATTTGCGGTTAAAGCAGGACAAAGATGTAAGACTTATATTGTTAATTGCTGAAAATTGTATTGACTTTATTGTTTGAAAGTGTTATTATATGATATCCAAGGATGAGATTTGAGTCTCGCCCGGCGTTATATGCTTTTATAATGCTGCAAGGCTTCGTATCAGACTTGTGATATATTTAAGCGTTAAGACTAATTATCGTAAAACCAGGGGTTGTACTGGTTTCGACGGGGGTCTAGCAGCTTGAGTAGCCATCCGCGGACCGTGACCGCGTCATAAAAACGGAATTAAATATAAACGCTAACGATAATTTAGCATACGCTGCCTAGTTGCAGCTGTCGGACTTAAGCTTCCCACGACTTATACTCCGGCATCGACTAATGTGGGGCACTTCGTCTTCAAAGCTTTGAGAGGATGGAAGAACTTATGAAGCTACCAAACCTTAGAACCTGTCATTAGGTGCTGAGGTGAGGGAATAACAAAATAATGACTGTGATGGAAGAAGCTTAAGTGAAAGGGCTTTCGGACAGGGGTTCGACTCCCCTCAGCTCCATAAAAACAGGGCATTCATGCGTTGCATGGATGCCCTGTTTTTATGGAGTTGAGGGGAGCGAACCCCGAGAGGGTATTTGCGCAGGC